>NZ_VPCG01000021.1:0-57453 GCF_013418355.1 Acinetobacter sp. YH12151
GTTGTACATCTGCTAAACCTTGCCAATCTGCTTTTAAATATTCAATCACCTCTGTTTTGTATAAGCCATTCACCGTTTCAGCCAAAGCATTATCGTATGAATCACCAGTCGTACCGACTGATGCTCGTAAATTTGCTGCTTCTAAACGATTGGTATAGCGAATAGAAAGATATTGAACACCTCTATCGGAATGATGAATTACATTCTTTGGCTTACCTCGATCATGCAATGCTTGCTCCAGTGCATCAAGTACCATATCTGTATTCATCCGTGTAGATACTTTCCATCCAACAATTGCTCGTGAAAACACATCAATAATAAAGGCGGTATAGACCCAGCCTGAATGAGTTTGAATATACGTAAAGTCACCGACCCATAGTTGGTTTGGATGATCAGCACTAAAATTACGTTTCACTAAATCATCTGCCCGTTTTTGGTCATCTCGGCTACGGGTAGTTTGTTTATTCTTACCACGCCAAATACCTTGTATACCTAGCTTCTGCATCAATCGAGCAACTGTACAACGTGCAATCACATAGCCTTCACGTTTCAGTTGTTGCCAGACCTTACGCACACCGTATCGACCTGAACTTTCTTTCCAAATTCGCTTAATCTCCTCAGCATGATGCAAGTCATGTAAATCTCGTTTCGCTCGATGTTCTGGATTTACTGTGAGATCTAAAGTCCGGTAATAGGTTGAAGGTGCGATCGGTAAAATTCTACAAATCGCCTCGACTCCGTACAGCTCTTTATTATTATGGATAAAATCCACCATTATTTGTGTGGGCGGTCGAGCTCCGCCTGGGCGAAAAAAGCGGCTGCTTTACGTAGAATCTCATTGGCGCGTTGCAGTTCTTTATTTTCGCGTTCGAGTTGTTTGATACGTTCTTGGTCTGAAAGCTGCTGTACTTTAACTGGATTTTGTTTATCTAAATATTTTTGATACCAAACACGTAGTGTTTCAGGAGTACAACCTATCTTGGGAGCAATAGCGGTGATCGCAGCCCAATTCGATGGATAATCTTTTTCAGATTCAATCAATAATTGAACCGCTCTTTCTCTGATTTCAGGGGTATATTTTAATTTTGTCATCGGGATAGTCTCTCAGAATATTGACTCTCCGACAAACCCGGTACGGTTCAGTGAGCTCAGTCATTATCGCATAGCGAAAATTATAGATTAACGGGATGTTTCTTTTTTGTAAAATACTTACGCAATAGTTACATAAAAAAGCCGATCAATAAAGATCGGCTTTTTGTTTTATATCCATCTCAGGATATTAAACGTTTTTATAATCAATCAGGATGCGCAGCATACGGCGTAATGGTTCAGCAGCGCCCCAAAGCAATTGGTCACCGACAGTGAATGCACCCAAGTATTCTTTACCCATGTTGAGCTTGCGCAGACGGCCCACTGGAACCGATAACGTACCTGTCACTGCAACTGGAGTCAGGTCAGTCATCGAGGCTTCACGGGTATTCGGAACCACTTTAGACCAGTCATTGGCACGTGCAATGATGTCTTCGATTTCATCCAGAGGCACGTCTTTACGCAGTTTTAGCGTCAATGCCTGAGAGTGGCAACGCATGGCACCAATACGCACACAGTGACCATCAATCGGCACGATCTGCTGGTTGCCCAGAATCTTGTTGGTTTCAACCTGGCCTTTCCACTCTTCTTTCGACTGGCCGCTTTCCAGTTGCTTGTCGATATAAGGAATCAGTGAACCGGCCAAAGGCACACCGAAGTTGCTGGATGGGAAGCCTTCACCGCGTTGTAATTCAGCAATTCTCGAATCGATATCCAGAATTGGAGAGCGTGGATCATCGAGTAATTCTTTGGTGTTATTGTATAAATAACCCATACCGCTGATCAGTTCACGCATGTTTTGCGCACCCGCACCAGACGCTGCCTGATAGGTCATAGACGTTGCCCATTCCACCAGATTGTTCTGGAACAGACCACCTAGACCCATCAACATCAAGGAAACCGTACAGTTACCGCCAACAAAAGTTTTGGTGCCTTTTACCAAACCGTCTTTGATCACATGCATATTGACCGGATCAAGTACAATGATGGCTTCATCATCCATACGTAAGGTCGATGCTGCATCAATCCAGTAACCATTCCAGCCTTCAGCTTTCAGTTTTGGGAAAACCTCAGAGGTATAGTCGCCACCTTGACAGGTAATAATGACATCCATCTGCTTCAGACTGTTAATATCTGATGCATCCATAAGTGCTGGGGCAGTCTTACCACCAAATGCTGGCGCTTCACCGCCTGCATTACTGGTAGAGAAATAAAATGGCTCAAAATGAGCAAAATCATTCTCTTCAACCATACGTTGCATTAGGACGGAACCGACCATCCCGCGCCAACCGACCAGACCTACTCTCATGTCACTTTGCCTCGGTGCGTTAAAAATTCTAAAGGGATTCGAGTGTATCAAAAAGGGACTCAACTGCAAGTGCTACACAATCAAAACATCAATATTCTTGAGCGAAATATCTGCTTTATGATACATACAAAATTGATAACGTCATTTTTCTTTCAGAAAAAATAATAACTTAATTAAGAGCACGCTTTATGATATGGGTTATCCAAATTGTGGCAATCATTGTCATTTGGTTAAGTTTCTGGTCACTGATCCCACGCGATGAATGGTGGATTCGAGGTGCGGATTTTCCACGCTTACAAATTCTGGTCTTGGGCTTTATTGCCTTTGTGCTGTTTTTGGTGGTGGAACATCCCTGGACTGTCTTGAATCAGCTGATTTTTGTGGCCCTGATTGCGGCTTTGGCTTATCAGCTAAAAATGGTATTGCCCTATACCTTTATCTGGAAAAAACAGGTCAAGCAGGTCAAACAGGATCAACTGGATCCGCAGCGGCAAATCTCCCTGATTGTTTCGAACGTACTGACCACCAATACTCAATATCATCGACTGATTGAACAGATCCAGACCCATCAGCCAGACTTGGTGTTAACGCTGGAAACGGATCAAACCTGGCAAAATGAACTGTCGGTGATTGAAGCAGATTATCCTTATCGTGTGCCTGTGCCTTTGGATAACCTGTATGGCATGCACCTGTATAGTAAACTGGAACTTCGCAATACCCAGGTCAAGTTTATTTTAAGCGACGAGATTCCGTCCATTCATACCACAGTGATTTTAGGCTCGGGACAGCCGGTGCAGCTGCACTGTCTGCACCCGAAACCACCGAGCCCAACTGAAGCCAAGGATTCTACTTTACGTGATGCGGAATTGTTAATTGTCGGGGATCAGATTAAAGATTTAGATGAAAGTTGCATCGTCATGGGGGATCTGAATGATGTGGCCTGGTCTCGTACTACGCGGCTGTTTCAGCGCATTAGCGGGCTACTGGACCCACGCGTCGGACGTCATTATGTAAACACCTTTCATGCAGATTATCCTTTTTTTCGCTGGTCGCTCGATCACGTATTTCACAGTACCGATTTTGCCCTGGTCCATATGGAACGTCTGCCCCATATTGGTTCTGATCATTTTCCGGTCTTTCTGGTTTTACAAACCGGTCGGGTCTTTGAGCATATTCAGGAAGAATTGGAGCAAACCGATGAAGATGAGCAGGAAGCACAAGAGGCCATAGAAGAGGGGATTCAAAAAGCAGAGAAAGAGGAAAAAATGGTGACCGATGAAATTGCCATGGCTTATAAAGATGGCGGCAAAATTTCTTAACTTTTTAAGAGAAAAGTGTAAGAGATTGCTTACATCAGTTTGCGCTTCTTGCGGATGGGCAATCATGAGCAATCCAGGTATTCTAGGTTTATCAGCACAGGGAGTCGAGAAAGGATATTCTCATAAGGAAGACGAAGCTGAATGAAAACATCATGGATATGATGCTGAAAGGGAAATCACAAAAAATAGAACCAATTATAATAGATGAAAGCACAACCTCATTAACCCGGGTTTTACAGGATGTAGAACTCGGGTTAAATTATTTTTAGGATGAATTTTTTTAAATATTTAATTGATTATTAAAGATAATTTTAGGTTTAAAGCTATATTTTTACAGTGCAGAATGGAAAATGTTATTGCCAGTGATGACTCAGTGAATGGATCAGAAATACTTCAGCTCTATCGTGCCAATCCATGGTCTACTGCCGAAAACCACAACATTTATTACAGGCTTTACAACATTCGCATGGTCTGGTCACTGCACGTATAAATGGTCAGCTGGTCGGACTGGCGAATGCGATTTCAGATGGCTCTCTGGGGGTGTATTTCCCCCATTTATTGGTTGGTCTAGACTGGCAACGACAAGGCATTGGTCGGCGGATCATGCAAAGTATGCTGCAATATTATTCAGGATTTCATCAGCAGATTTTAGTGGCCGATCAGCAGACAATAGGAATTTTATCAGGCTTTAGGCTTCACACGTGCGGGACTAACGGAAGCTATGTAGATCTATCAAGGTACAGATCATGAGCAGGATTTTAAACTATAGGAGCTGTAGCGATTTAAAGTCCGGGATCAAACAGATTTAGTAAATTTCCTTATAACCTTCAGGGCGAGTTTTAAAACGGCGGTGGAACCACATATATTGGGTCGGTGCGATGCGTAGCTGCTGTTCAATTATCAGATTCACGCGAGTAGCATCCTCGACTTCATTCTCACTAGGGAAATTCTCCAGTGCCGGTTCAATCAGTACATGGTAGCGTGGATTTTTGATATCGCCATGACGATAGAAATATAAAGGAATCGCAGCAGCTTTGGTCATTTTCAGTAAACGACGGTGCGCGGTGACGGTTGCCGCCGGTACACCAAAGAAAGGTGCCATCACCCCTTGTTTTAAACCATAATCCTGATCCGGACTGTACCAGATTGCATGGCCTTTTTTCAGATTACGTACCAGACCGCGCATATCATCATGATCAATTTGATGGGCATAAATCGTGGCGCGACAACGGTAAATCAGCATGTCCAAAAGTGGATTATTCTGTGGGCGATACACCACATCCGGTTCAAAATATTGTGCACACAGATATCCACCAGCATCCAGTAAGGTCGAATGCGTGCCTAGTAACAGCATACCCCGGCCTTCGGCTTGAGCATTCTGAATATGTTCCAGTCCTTCAATACTGACGCGATCCTGAAACCATTTCGGACTGTACCAGGCATTTAAGGTTTCAAAAACCCCCAGCATTTGATCGATAAAAACCTGACGCGCATTGTCCTGTATTTGCTCGGCAGACCATTCAGGAAAACAGACTTCCAGATTGCGCAGTGTGGTGTCGCGACGTGAGGGCAGATACTTAAAAGACAGATGGCCCAGCAGATAGGCCAGACGATACTGAATGGCCCATGGTAAAATCGCCAAAATCATCAGGAAAATAATACCCAGCCAATTGCCCCAGTATCGAGGTAACAGGAATGACCATTGAAATTCGCCGGGTTGATATGCAGGCTGGGTACTCATAGAACAATATAGGGCTAAAAGATTAAGTGCAGTCTAACAGAGAAGATTCTTGAAATAAAAAAAAGCATCTGTACGAATACAGATGCTTGAGCAAATACTCGTGGAATATTTAGCCGTTGCTAAGGTTATCCAGCTCTTCCCAACGTTCTAATTTTTCCAGTAACAGTTCATCAATTTCTGATAAACGCTGAGACAGTTGCATGGCTTTATCGGAATCACTGACAAATAAAGAGCCATCAGCCAGTTGTGTATTGATCTCGGCTTGCTCTTTTTCCAGCGCTTCCATTTCAGCCGGAAGTTGCTCGAGCGCGCGTTGATCTTTGTAGCTGAGTTTGACTTTTTTGGCAGCAACGGGTGCGGCTTCAGCTTTGGCCATGGCTTTTTTCACGGCACTTTTTTGATCGACCACGGTTTGATCCGGACGCTGTTCAAGATAATCCTGATAACCACCGACATATTCGTCGATATTGCCTTTACCATCAAAGACCCAAGTTGAGGTCACCACGTTGTCCATAAAGGCACGGTCATGCGAGATCAATAACAAGGTGCCTTTGTAGCCACCGAGCATTTCTTCCAGTAACTCTAGGGTCACCATATCCAGATCGTTGGTTGGTTCATCCATCACAATCAGATTCGATGGTTTCAGCAACAGTTTCGCCAGCAAGATACGGTTGCGTTCACCACCAGACAACGCTTTGACTGGGGTACGTGCACGTTCTGGCGAGAACAGGAAGTCTTGTAAATAGCTATAGATATGACGACGGTTACCATTCACATCCACGTGGTCAGAGCCTTCAGAAACGTTATCTTTGACCGACTTTTCCAGATCCAGTGCATTACGCAGTTGGTCGAAATAGGCTACTTCCAGCTGTGTACCGGTTTTCACCGTGCCGCCATGCTCAAGCTCGCCCAGAATGGCTTTAATCAGTGTGGTTTTACCGACACCGTTATCACCGACCAGACCGATACGGTCACCGCGTAAAACCAGTGCCGAGAAGTTGTTAATGATCGGTGCATTGTCACCGAATTTCACACTCAGGTTCTCAATCTCAAAGACCAGTTTGCCGGAACGGTTGGCATCCTGAGTCGCCATCGCCACTTTACCTTGTTGCGAACGGCGCGCTTTGGATTCTTCACGCAGTGCTTTTAGAGCGCGAACACGACCTTCGTTACGGGTACGGCGTGCTTTGATGCCCTGACGGATCCAGACTTCTTCTTCCGCCAGCTTTTTATCAAACAGCGCATTCTGCTTTTCTTCAGCTTCCATTTGCATGGCTTTGAGTTCTAAGTAACGTGAATAGTTACCTTCATAACTGCGCAATTGACCACGATCCAGTTCCACAATACGGGTGGCGATGCTATCGACAAAGGCACGGTCATGCGAAATGAACAACAGAGTTAAATTGTTTTGATCGAGCAGGAATTTTTCCAGCCACTCGATACTTTCAACATCTAAATGGTTGGTCGGTTCATCCAGTAATAAGACATCTGGCTGAGTCAGCAAGGCACGTGCCAATAGGACACGACGCTTACGACCACCCGACAAATCGGCAAGATCTGCATCTGGGTCCAGACCCATTTTGCTTAAAATCGAATTGACCTTGGTTTCCAGCGCCCAGCCATCGAGCTGGTCCATTTTGTGTTGCAGATTGCCCATGCGGTCACAAGCGTCCATATCGCCCAGTACACAGGCTTCACTGGCTGCATGGTAGGCACGCAAAACTTCCGACGCTTCACCGGCACCGTCAGCCACGATATCCGCCACTCGGCCTGAGTCCATCGGTACATCTTGCGCCAGCATCGAAATCGTGATGCCATTTTGTAATGAAACTTCGCCGCTATCCGGCAGTAAACTTCCTTCAATCAGCTTAAGTAAGGTAGACTTACCCTCACCATTACGGCCAATCAAACACACTCGTTCGCCGCGCTCCAAGTTAAAATTCGCGCCGTTGAGCAGGGCGGGTCCACCAAACGCAAGTTGGACATCCCTAAGGGTAATATAGGCCATAATGTTTCCTGAAATCCCCAATGAGGACTTTAAATGACTAAACAACAAAATCTAAATGATCAGGCGTCATTTTCCGCACCCATTGAAGATTTGCAAGTGCGAATTGCATTTTTAGACGATTTAGTTGAACAGTTGAATGATCAGGTGGCTAAACAGACTCTGGAAATTGCCGATCTGAAAAAGCAAATGAGCCTGTTATATCAACGTGTTGAGTCCTCAGACCGCTCTGAAGGAATTGCGGATTTTGATCCAGTTGCTGATCGTCCGCCACATTATTAATTTGCAAGCAATCATTTAATAAAACCCTTATATTTGATAAGGGTTTTTTATTGCAGCTGCTATTTCACCGATGATTCGATTCATTTAATCAGCTCTCAGCCTGGAATCTAGCGATTTCTGACCTGCTTGCAGCAAGATCAAATATGTAATCTTCCACTCGGTTGGAATCTGGTAAATCCGCTGCAACCCGAATATTCACCATGAAATTATTTGACCTTTCACTCACTTCCTACTCTAATACTGGCTTTCAGGTACATTTCAGAAGCTTGTCCCATGCATCCAAAAGTTGTTCTACTCGACCTCGAAAATAATTTTCCGACGGCCAAGTTACTGCGTGAAATTGTGACGCATTATTCCAGCCTGTATCTGTTTAATTGTGCCGGAACATTTGAATTTTCATTAGAAGATTTAACCGAGCTGGCCGGCTGGATTGCGAGTGGACAGATCATCATTCTGGATACACCTGAATCGCCCCAGAAAGAATATGAATATGCGGTCATTGTCGGTCAGCTGATGGCGCTGTTGGAGCCGGAAACCGAAGTCGAGTTGATCTCGGCGATGGACAGCAGCGAGATGTTGCAGCAGATGCTGCAAGTCTCTGATATTAAATGTAGCTTGATTCAGATTCAGCCCGATGAAGTCTCTATTCCAGCAGAGCATGTTAAAAATTACCTGCCTAGTCTGGAGGCGATCCGCAACAAACCGGCCTTGCAACTGGTGAAAAAGTACTGTGATGCTCTAGGGAAAATGAGTGGTAAGCCAAATACCTTGGAAACCTTAAAAAATTCAGTTGCCAATATTCTGCACGTCATGCCCGTGAAGGCCCAGCATGTGGTCGGCATGCTGATTAACCTGAAAATCGTCAAACGCTATGATGAGCAGATCAGCTTCCGTAAAAAAGTCCTGAAACAGTGGCTACAGCTCAATCTGGATGAACAAGATCCGCTTGAAAATCCAAAACTGGATCAGGTCCTGTCCCGGCTCAAAGTGGATGATGCTCCAGTTGAATCATTGCAAACTCCGATCCAGTCAGCCCAGCAAGACCTGTTTAAAAACTTTAACCGGATTGATCCGGTGCAACTGGAAGTCGCACGTAAACTGCGCGAACTTCAGGGCGATAAACCCAAAGACATTTATGAGTTACGTGATTTACTGGAACAGTTATTTCCAAAATCGGACATTCGCTTGCTGCTGAAGGAGCTGATCGAGAAGGGTTATATTTACTGGAATGGTCACGAAGTTTTATATAGTCATGAAATGTTCTTGAATTAATTTTATCGTGCAAACTTGCGTTTTATATTGTGCTTATGCAACTCTAATAATAGAACATAAAGGTTGAACTATGGAAAACACTGGAATTTGGGTAGCGGTGATCATCATCATTTTTGTCATGGGGTCAATTTTTGGCTTACGTGTCAGCCCAAGAGAAAAAGCGCTTGGCATCATGCGTGACAAAGCCCGCAAAATGGGTCTGCATCCACGTTTGGTGGTTGCACCCGACTGGACCAAAATTCCAAAGGCCACTGAAAGTCGTGCCAGTATGGTTGCGTACTACAGCGTACTCATGCCAGATGCGCGTTTACCCTTGATGCGTGCCCGTGTTGTCGATAATAAACTCGAAATTGTGCAGGGTGATGAGAAATTTAAAGATTTTCCCATTGCATTAAAAGGCATTTATGCTATTGATATGCAGGCCAACTGTGTCGGATTGTATTGGGATGAACATGCTGATTTAAGAGCAGCCCAACTCGACGATATCAAAGCACTATTACACGCTTTGGCTGAACTTTAATTTAGAAATAAACAGGATTAACGGTTAATTATGGCGAACGCTCCTCGGTCCACATCAAAAAGCAGCACAGCAAAGTCTCCCGACGCTGGAAGTAAGCGTGCCTTAGTGATTGTGGAGTCGCCTGCAAAAGCGAAAACAATCAATAAGTACCTTGGTCCAAACTACATCGTAAAATCATCAGTCGGTCATGTCCGTGACTTGCCAACAGGCGGCTCTGCCAAATCGACAGAGAAAAAGCCGGCGACACGCACCAAACTGACAGATGAACAGAAAGCTGAAAAATCACAGAATGCGTTGATTAACCGCATGGGTGTCGATCCGGAACATGACTGGAAAGCCAAATACGAAGTGCTGCCCGGCAAGGAACATGTGGTTGCCGAACTGAAAAAACTGGCAGCGCAAGTCGATGAAGTCTATTTGGCAACGGATATGGACAGGGAAGGGGAAGCGATTGCCTGGCATTTAAAAGAAGTGATTGGCGGCGATGAGTCACGTTATCAACGTGTGGTCTTCAACGAAATTACCAAAAATGCCATTCAGGAAGCCTTTAAGCATCCTTCACGTCTGGACACCAATAAAGTCAATGCCCAGCAGGCACGCCGTTTCCTGGACCGCGTGGTCGGCTTCATGATTTCACCACTCTTGTGGGAAAAGATTGCCCGTGGCCTGTCAGCCGGCCGTGTACAGTCGGTTGCGGTGAAACTGGTGGTTGAACGCGAACGTGAAATTCGGGCCTTTATTCCTGAAGAATACTGGCAGGTGTTTGCCGATACCAAATCGAAAAAAGATGACATCCGTCTGGAAGCAGTCAAGCAAAATGGCAAGACTTTAAAGCTTCGTAATAAAGACGAAACGGATGCACTGTTAAACCTGATTAAAGATGCGGATTATACCGTTTCTGCCCGTGAAGATAAGCCAACCAAAGTCAATCCAAGCGCGCCCTATATCACCTCGACGCTGCAACAGGCGGCCAGTACCCGTCTCGGTTTTTCTGTGAAGAAAACCATGATGCTGGCACAGCGCCTGTATGAAGCCGGTTTCATTACCTATATGCGTACCGACTCGACCTTCCTGAGTGATGATGCGGTAAGCATGGTCCGTGGCCATATCGAATCAGAATTTGGTGAGAAGTACCTGCCGGCCAAACCCAACCGCTATGGCAATAAAGCCGGCGCGCAAGAAGCGCATGAGGCAATCCGTCCATCTACTGTGAGTCTCAAAGGTGACAGTCTGGTCGGTGTGGAGCGTGATGCACAGCGTCTCTATGACTTAATCTGGCGCCAGTTTGTGGCCTGTCAGATGACACCGGCTGAATACCTGTCTTCAACCATTTTAGTCAATGCCAATGGCGTAGAACTGAAAGCCAAAGGCCGGACGCTGGTCTTTGATGGTTTTACCCGGGTGCGTGGTGCCAACAAAGCGGATGACGATATTCTATTACCGGCAGTGAAAGTCGGTGAAGTGCTGAAACTTCAGAAGCTTGATCCATCTCAACATTTCACCAAGCCACCAGCTCGTTTTACTGAAGCCTCACTGGTCAAAGAACTCGAGAAAAAAGGCATTGGCCGTCCATCGACCTATGCTGCAATTATCTCGACCATTCAGGATCGTGGTTATGTGAAGCTCGATAACCGTCGTCTCTTTGCCGAGAAGATGGGTGAGATCGTCACCGACCGTCTGGATGAAAACTTCAATAACCTGATGAACTACGCCTTTACCGCAGATCTTGAAGGTCAGCTGGATAAGGTGGCAGATGGTGAACGTAATTGGAAAGAGCTGTTAGACAGCTTCTACGGCGATTTCAAGCAGCGTTTGACTACGGCACAAGGTGAGAACGGTATGCGCCGTAATCAGCCAGTGGAAGTGGATGCGGTACATTGTAAAGAATGTGAGCGCCCAATGCAGATTCGTACCGGAACCACAGGCGTTTTCCTGGGCTGTTCTGGTTATAACCTGCCACCGAAAGAACGTTGCAAGGGAACCTTGAACCTGACCCCAGTCGAGTCTTTGGCTGCACTGTCTGATGATGATGCGGCCGAAACCGCTGACCTGATGTCGAAGAAACGTTGTCCGGTGTGTGAAACGGCAATGGACAGCTATGTGATTGATGGCGGTCGTAAACTGCATGTTTGTGGCAATAACCCGGACTGTGATGGTTATGAACTCGAAGAAGGAGAGTTCAAGATCAAAGGTTATGATGGCCCAACCATTCCATGCGACAAATGTGATGGCGAAATGCAGCTTAAAACGGGTCGTTTTGGTCCATACTTCGCCTGCAACAGTTGTGACAATACCCGTAAAGTATTAAAGAGTGGTCAGCCGGCACCTCCGCGTGTCGATCCGATCAAGATGGAACATTTGCGCTCGACCAAGCACGATGACTTCTTTGTGCTGCGTGATGGTGCGGCCGGTTTATTTTTGGCTGCCAGCAAGTTCCCGAAAGTGCGTGAAACACGGGCACCGAAAGTTGCCGAGATTCGCTCTGTGGCTGAACAGCTAGATCCGAAATATCAGTTTATCTTGCAAGCGCCTGATGCAGATCCGGAAGGTAACCCGACTTTGGTGAAATTCAGTCGCAAGAACCAATCGCAATATATTGGCTCTGAAAATGCGGAAGGCAAGCAAACCAAATGGTCTCTGGTTTACCAGGATGGAAAATGGGTTGAAGCCTAAATAAAGTTTAAACTTGAAAAAAATGCTGACGAAAGTCGGCATTTTTTATTTATGATGTGTCGATATTTTAAAAAAAATAAATAAGGTTGCTTGGGGATATGTGGAAAAAGATTCGGATTCTGATTTTATTAAGTATTTTATTGATCGTTGCAGTCAATGCCTATCGTGATCAAAATCAGAACTGGTCAAAGCCGGTCATGGTTCTGTTGCATCCGATTAATGCAGATGGATTACCGACCACACAGCAATACATCCAGCAACTGTCAGTTCAGGATCTAGAAACGGCAAGAGACTTTCTACAAAAATCAGCACAGCAATATCGTAATCAACCCACTTATTTTTATTTTAATTTGGGTCGTGAGCTTAAAGTTTTACCGCCTAAAGTCCCTGAGCAGGCCTCAATTTTCGATACTGTTGTATGGAGTTTAAAGTTTCGATTTTATGCCTGGAAACAGCAACAAAGTTCGGACCCTTCTGCCAGTCTGACCCTGTTTTTAAATTATTATGATCCGGCACAAACCCGGCAATTAAAGCATTCAACTGCCTTGCAAAAAGGCCGGATTGGTTCGGTCAACCTGTTTGCCTCTCAAAAGCAGTCTGAACAAAATAAAATTGTTTTGGTACATGAGTTACTGCATGCCTTTGGTGCCAGTGATAAATATGATCTGGCCACAGGTCAGCCGATTTATCCAATAGGTTATGCATTTCCAGATCAGCAACCTGTGTTCCCACAAGCCAAGGCAGAACTGATGGCAGGACATATCCCGCTGTCCGAAACCACGAGTAAAATGCCGGGATCTCTGGATCAGACCCTGATTAATGAGATCACAGCAATTGAGTTGGGCTGGAAATAAAGACTTGTAGATTCTCTTGGATTTATCCAGAATCTAGACTTTATTGATAGATAAAAATAACCATATGCCGCTTACTTTTGTTCTTGCTCCAGATTCCTTTAAAGAAAGTATGAGTGCTGAACAAGCCTGTCAGGCCATGCAGCGTGGCATTCAAAACGTGTTGCCTGATACTTTGTGCATTCATGTTCCTATGGCGGATGGAGGGGAAGGCACTGTCGATACACTGATCTCAAGTTCAAAAGGACAGCGCATTCCCTGTGAAGTGACAGGGCCATTGCCTGATCAGCGCATCCAGACGTATTTTGGCGTAATTGATGCAGGAAAAACCGCAATCATTGAAATGGCCAAAGCCAATGGCATAGATCTGCTGGAAGCTGCAAGGCGTAATCCTCTGCTGACCTCAACCTGTGGCACAGGAGAAATGATCAAGTCTGCGCTCGATTTAGAGGCCAGTAAAATCATCATTGGCTTAGGTGGCAGTGTGACGAACGATGCCGGTGCGGGAATGATACAGGCCTTAGGCGCTCGGTTTTTAGATGCCCAAGGATTAGAAATACAGGTTTGCGGTGGAAACCTAGATCAAATCATAGCAATTGATTTATCCGAACTGGATTCACGGCTGGCGGATATTGAAATTATCATTGCATCGGATGTGAATAATCCGCTGTGTGGACCCAATGGTGCTTCAGCGATCTTTGGCCCACAAAAAGGTGCGACACTGGAAATGGTCAAGCAACTGGATCAAAACCTCAGTCATTTCGCCGATCTGGTTGCTCGGCACATTGGACGTGATCATCGTCATGTTGCAGGTGCGGGTGCGGCAGGTGGACTCGGTTTTGGCTTAATGGCATTCACAGCTGCTTCTATTCGATCAGGTGTGGAACTCATCATTCAGCAGACAGATTTAGCCAATAAAATAGCTCAAGCCGATTATGTTCTGACTGGTGAAGGCAAGCTTGATCATCAAACTAAATTAGGCAAAACCCCATTTGGCGTGGCACAAGTAGCACAAAAATTCAATAAACCGGTGCTTGCATTTGCTGGACTGGTGGGGGATGGGATTGAGTCACTATATGAGTCTGGATTTAGTCAGATTATCGGGATTAATCCACCAGATTGTAGCCGGGAAGAAGCCTTAAAAAATGCGGAAGTGAATCTGGAAAAAGCAGTGTCCAAAACAATTAAAAATATTGAGGAACAGCGTATTTAGTTTTCTTTTACAAGATCGTCATTGCTGCACAAGCTTTACGTAATGGCAGATAATAATGCATAAGCAGATCTTGCTTTTCATGAATGAGAAGCACTGCTTCGCAAGGTAACAAAAATCCTTTGCTGGATTGAGGAAATATCCCTATCTGTAAGTGAAAGAGGACTCCACCCGACAGTCAGGGTGGAGGTGAATTTCACAGATTTTAACCTTGTTGGTTTTGAATGTATTTCTTAATAATATCTAAGGGCGCACCACCGCACGACCCTGCAAAATAAGATCGTGACCATAAAACAGGTTTTGCATAACTACCACGTAAATCTAAAAATTCATTCCGCATTCTTCTGCTTGTTACCGATTTTAAATTATTCACCAACTTACTAAGCTGAACAGTTGGTGGGTACTGAATAAGCATGTGAACATGGTCAGCCTCACCATTACATTCTTTTAGCTCTGCATCAAAATCTTTGCATATTTCGTCTACACACTCAATAAAATACTTATGATGTAGATCATTTAGAATTTTCTTTCTGTACTTTGTAATAAATACTAGGTGTACGTGTAAGTTAAAGGCTGAATAGCGGTTTTTATAGATTTCAGTCATTGTTTGATTGTTCATTTAATGATAGCATTTTATTATATTAACACATACATACTCATTTATGAAAATCAACAAAGCGTATAAATTTAGGCTTGAGCCTAATGCAGAGCAGGAGCTTGTTTTAAACAAGTTGCTTGGCTCTGCACGTTTTGTTTGGAATCAAATTTTAGCTGTATCGTTCGAGATGCTTGCTAATAATGAGCGAATCAACAAAGTTAATTTAGTCAATAAAATTCCTGAATTACGAAAAAAACCTGAGTGTGCTTTTCTAGAAAATAGTTCAAATGGCGTTTCACTTCAACAAAAAGTGCGTGATCTTGGTGATGCCTGGGGGAAGTTCTTTGACCCGAAAGAACAAGCCAAGTTAAAGCAAAAACCATTTAAAGCCAAAAAACCAAGATTCTTTAAATTGCCGGATGGTCGTGAAGTCCAATTTAGACCACTCATGCCACGATTCAAAAAGAAATCTAATGGCTATGATTCCATTCGTATTGTTCAATTCAATAGATACTGTTGGGTTAAAGGCAACCAAGTTAAGTTACCTAATGACATTGGCGTTGTGAAATTCAGAAAGTCACAAGAGATTCTTGGTGAAATCAAGAATGTCACAATCTCAAAGCATGTTGGAAAGTGGTATATCTCTTTCGGTGTTGAAAGCACAGTAGAAGCACCAGTCCACCCATCAAAATCAGCCGTTGGCATTGATTTAGGTGTTAAAAATTTAATTACAACATCTAGTGGTCAAGTATTCGACCCGATCAATAGTTTCAAGGCCAATCAAGTAAAGTTGGCTAGGCTTCAGCGCAAGCTGAGAAAGAAAAACAAGTTCAGTCAAAATTGGAAAAAGCTGAATCTCAAGATCAATAAATTACATCATCATATTGCCAATATTCGGCATGACTACTTGCACAAAGTCACGACAACTCTCAGCAAAAACCACGCAATGATCGTAGTTGAGGACTTAAAAGTAGCCAATATGTCGAAGTCAGCGAAAGGCTCAATCGAGAAAAAAGGAAAGAATGTTAAAGCCAAGTCCGGCTTAAATAAATCAATCCTGGATCAAGGTTGGTCAATGCTTGTTGGTATGTTGGAGTACAAACAGCAATGGCGAGGTGGTTTGCTTGTTAAAGTTGACCCTAGATATACAAGTCAAACTTGTAGTTCATGTGGTCATGTTGCAAAAGAAAATAGGCTTACTCAAGCAAACTTTGAGTGTGTCGAGTGTAGTTTTAGCGAGAATGCAGATATTAATGCTTCTCGCAACATTTTGGCGGTGGGACACATCGTTTTGTCTGTGGAGGGTGGATGCGGTAAAGGTCGCCTTGCGAAGCAGAAAGCAAGTGAAATCCGTGAGGAAGTCACCTAAGAGCTTTTGCTTTTAGAATCCCCCACTTGAACATCGTGAAAGTGGTGGGAGTATGTCAAATCTCAATCCAGCAGACGGCATCCATGCTGTCGACCCTCTAGCAAACAAATCAAGAGATAAAATTTGCTGCTGTTTCAGGGCGGATGAAAAGCCATAATTATAAGAGCGATCTGCTAAACTACAGCCATCCACAAAACGATGAGTGAAAATGAGTTTAGCCAACCTGATTGATGAATTAAATCCCCAACAAAAGCAAGCATCGACCACAGAAACAAAACATAGTCTGGTGCTGGCCGGGGCAGGTTGTGGCAAAACCAAGACCATCGTGGCACGTGCAGCTTACCTGATTGAGCGGGGTGTACCCGCCAACCAGATTCAGATTCTGACCTTTACCCGCCGTGCAGCCAGTGAAATTGTAGCGCGGGTGGAATTAGCCTTGGGGGATCAAGCCAAAGGTCTGCGTGCCTCGACCTTTCATACGTTCTGTATGTATCTGTTGCGCCGTATTCCGAAGGCCTTTGGTCTGGAACAGTTCTCGATTATTGATCGTGATGATCAGTTGATGATGTTCCGTCTGATTCGGGGTCGTGATGACAAAAAAAATCCCAATCATCTGCCCAAGCCACAAGAACTCTGCGATTTATATTCCTTTGCACGTAATACTCGGCAGAAGCTCAGTCTCGCGCTGGAAAAGCAGATGCCGGAATATTTGGCGCTGAAAGATCAAATTGCCGAGATCATGAAGGAATATGAAGCACGCAAACAGGCGCGCAGTTTTCTGGATTATGACGATATTCTGGCGGTGGTGGCGACAGCTTTGGCACAATCAGAAGGCTTGGTCGATTATGTGGCTTTAATCTGTCGACATATGCTGGTCGATGAAATGCAGGATACCAATCCACTGCAATGGGCCTTGCTGGAGCCGCTGAAAGACCGGATCAGCCTGTTTTGTGTCGGCGATGATGCCCAGTCGATTTATGGTTTCCGTGGCGCAGACTTTGAAAATATTCATCATTTCAAAGAACGGGTACCAGATGCGCAGATTTTTAAACTGGAAAAAAACTACCGCTCGACCCAGGAAATTCTGGATCTGTCCAACTGGCTGCTGGATCAGTCTGAAATCAAATATGACAAACGTCTGGAAGCTTATCGTGGCGAGGGCCTAAAGCCGCGCATGCATATATTTCCGAATGAGTTTGATGAAGCCAAATGGATCGCAATTGATATTAAAGAGCGTCATTATCTACAGGGCAGCAAATGGGGCGAACATATGGTACTGGTGCGTTCCAGTTTTGCCGCGCGGCATATTGAAGCAGCCTGTATCGCGGCCAATGTACCGTATCGATTTATTGGCGGTATGAAGCTGCTGGAAACGGCACATGTCAAAGATTTGCTCAGCATGCTGCGTGTGGTCGCCAATCCGCTGGATGATATCGCCTGGATGCGTTTCTTGACCCTGTGGAATGGTGTCGGTGATGTCGGTGCAAGCAAGCTGGCGCAACACATTTTGCTGGAACCTGAAATCGATAAAATCTCCGATAAACTGGAGAAATTTGGCAAGATACCTCTAAATGCGATTCTGATCATGAAGCAGATGAGCGTGCTGAAAGGCGAAGTGCAGGCTTGTGTCAGTCTTGCGATTCAGGCAATTGAAACACAACTGGCAGAGAACTATAAAAAAGACTGGCCACGTCGTCAGGGTGATTTTGAACTGGTGAAACAACTGGCCTCCAAGCATTCACAACTAAGTGAATTTTTAGAGGAATATGTGCTCGATCCAGTGTCGATTTCGGAAATTGAACGCCAGTCCGATCATGATGTGGTGACCCTGATTACCATTCATTCAGCAAAAGGCACCGAACAGAATGTCTGTTATGTGGCCAATGTCACGCCGGGAAATTATCCGCATGCACGCGCCCAAGGCGACTTTGATGATGTTGAAGAAGAACGTCGTGTGCTGTATGTGGCGCTGACCCGAGCCAAAAATGAATTGATTCTAACCAAACAAAATCTGAATCACTGGGCGCGGGAAACGGTCGATGCGCAGGGACGTAAAGTCGCAAGTTATTTCTTGAATGATCTCACCCGGCATTTATGCACCACGGAAACCCATTACAAAACCCGGCAGCAGACCGTGAAAAGTGCCTTAATTGAACGTCAATCGATTAATTTAGATTTTGGCATTGATCTCGATTAAACTATAGCAAAGTTGTTGCATACAAAAAGTAGAGTAGGCGCGTGCTTTTTGATATTTTTTGCCTATCTTCTTAAGGTTATCAGATGAAAATTTTAGTTCGTAATTTAGAACGTACGGTCACAGAAGCCGAGTTGCTGAAGTTGTTCCAGGAATATGGCACAGTGAATACTTGTACTTTGGTGCTCGATGCGGCAACCGGGAAATCAAAAGGTTTTGCCTTTGTAGAAATGCCGCATGCACGTGAAGCCATCAAAGCCATTAAAGGCCTGAATACTTTGCGCTTGCACGGACATGGAATCCGGGTAAAACAAGCAGAAGATAAGCCCGAGGCTTAAACTGGAAAAGGAGCACTTGATATCACTGCTGTCCCATAGTTTGATTTAAATAAAAAACCTGAGTCCAAATCGTTAAAATATGAGTGCAAACAAACACTTTAACGACCAGGATTCAGGTTTTGTCACATCAGAATACCGTATTTCATCAGCTTATTAAACCCGTCGTGCGACAGGATTTTGAGCAACTTGCTAAAGTACACCATGTTGGACAGAAATTTAGAGCGGCTTCAAGATGGGATCAGTTTATTGCCATCTTGATGTCTCAACTTTCCTGCAGGCAAAGTCTGAGAGATATTCAATCCAATCTGGAGTGCCAACAGGAAAAACTGAGTCATTTCGGAGCAAAGTCTATTCCTCGAAGTACACTGGCACGAATCAATGAGCAGCAGCCCGCTGCCTTGTACCAACAGCTCTTTCACAAGTTGCTTAAATACTATGAACACTCAAAAGTAGCCCATAAATTTCGCTTTAAGAATCCATTATATTCCCTGGATGCCAGTCATATTGACCTGTCGCTTTCCTTATGTGAATGGGCCAAAGTTCACGACTCAAAAGCCAGCATGAAACTCAGCATAGGATTGAATCACAGCAATGATATTCCTGAGTTTGTTGCAGTTGAAAATGGTAAAGAAAATGACATGGTACAAGGCCGAAAATTCCAGTTTCCTGCTGGCAGCATTGTGGTCTTTGATAAAGGCTATGTCGATTATCAATGGTATGCGAATCTAAGCGCTCAAAACGTTAGCTTTGTGACACGTTTTAGACCTAAATCGGTGTATCAGGTGATCCAGCAACATCCCGTGCTTGAATCCAAAGGCATTCTAAAAGATGAAACCATTCAGCTAAATAGCGCACATGCCCTAAAAAGAAAAGCCCCCGTATTAAGAAGAATTGAATATAGAGATCAGCAAAGTGGCAAGCACTTTAGCTTTCTCAGCAATAACTTTCATCTAGCTGCCTCTACCATTGCAGCGATTTACAAAGACCGCTGGAAAGTTGAATTGTTCTTTAAAGTGATTAAACAGAACCTGAAATTAAAAGCCTTTTTAGGCCGAAGCAAGAACGCCATTCAGACGCAAATCTGGATTGCGATGATCGCCTATTTACTGGTAAGTTTCGCTCAACATTTAGGGAAAAAAGGCTGGACAGTTCAGCGCTTACTCAGAATAATTCAAGTGAATTTATTTGAAATAAAAACCTTAAAAGCGTTATTTTCACCCGATAAAGTCCCCATCAAACAAGAGGAAGCTTAAATGAGCTTCCTCTTGTAAAAATTGTGGGACAGCAGTGCACTTGATATGCTCCTTTTTTATGGCTGAAATTTAACCTTGTTGTGCTCATGGTTGTACTCGTGCAGGCAGTTAGATTTTCTGGATTTCAGTACTGGATGGATTCAGTTTAAACATGTTTTGATTGCGAAATGAAAGCGAACCTTTTACTTTATAAAAGCCAAAATTTGTTTAAAACCTTAGGAAATATCAATGACCCGTGTTGCTCGCTATCATGCGGACCGTACCAATCAAAAACTGTATTTTGCCCGTCTTGCCTGCCAGCAGGCAGAGCAAACCCAGCATGTGCAACAGGCTCAGGCACAACGTGAGGCGACTGTATTTCATTTACATGGCGCTTTATTGGCATTTTTGCAGGAACTGGTGCGTTACTATCGCCTGAATGATGCCAATCCGACGCTGAAATCGATCGAAGAACTAATGGCAGCCAAAGGCCAGATTTCACCCGAAGTAGCCGTATTACAACACTTATCCAAGAGCGGTTTCATTGCTGAACTGAAACGTGCCTATCGTCTGTGCCAGTATGCGCCTGAACCGAGTACACCGGAACCCGAAGACGAAACCTCCTCAAATCTCATCATTAAAGTCACACAGTCTCCACAAGCATGGTTACCTGATCCTGCTATATTAAGAGAATGGCATCGTGACTTAACACAACTCATCGATGGTTTTCGCAATGAGATGATTGAATTTTAATCGGATCGACCGTACTTGAAATTAGAATTTTTAACCCTATATCAATTACTCTAATGATGCAAAGTGCACCCGGCTCTTTGCCACCATGTTGAACATGGAGGATATATGTCTATAGAACAGTTGAAAGACTTATTTGGTAATCAAGACGCGATTTTAGAACTCGTTCAACTTGAAGGTGGTGCCTTGGCTTTACGCAATGCAGGTTCGCATAAACAGCCTTTGGTCATGATTCAGTTTAATGACGAGGTGAAGGCTCTACTCGGAGAGCAGACGCCTGTGATTGCGCAGCAGATGATTCAGGCGGCCCTGTATGGCTTGCTGGAACAGCAGGTCAATGAATGGCAGGCTGAAGTCGTAGATGAAGAGCCGAAGTATATGAGTTAAGATTACAATGTATTCAAAAGCACACTATCGGTGTGCTTTTTGATTTTAAAGGGTTGGGGAATAAGTTGGATTTTAAGTACGAGCTCAAGGTGAGTTTCAAGAAATGAAAACCTCGTTTCTTTGATTTTACTCCTGATGATTTGAAGTCAGCTTATTACAAAAAATCTTGTGATTATGCATAAAAAAAGTTGCCACATTGGGCAACTTTTTTTATGCAGAGAGATTAATGAGAAGGGGGATGCTGATGCGCAATTTCGATCTGGTTTAAAATATGATTACTCATATTTTTCGCCATTTCTTCTTTGGCATAATACACCGCGCCGATATTATCACGACGGATCGCTTCAGCTTCTTCCTTGCTTTCGGCACAGACCAATACCTGAATTTTCGGATTCAAGGTCTTGGCAATATCTACAATTTTATGAATATCGATGATATCCATAGGGGAAATGACCAGTAAGCGCGCATGTTGAATATGCGCCTGGATCAAAACACCGGCTTCAGTCGCAGCGCCTGAAACCGCGGCAATACCTTTTTCACGCAGATTTTCGACAATATCGCGGTTTTCTTCTGCAATAACCACCTTGATATTTTCTTCCATTAATGAACGGGTAATACGACGACCCACTTCACCATGACCAATCAGCACCACCTGATCACGCAAGTAATCCTGTGAAACTTCATCGGGTAACATTGCCAATGGATCACCACTGCGTTCCAGTAAGCGTGCCAGGGTCGAGCGTTCCCGAATCCATTTTTGTACCGGTTCAATCGCGGAGAAGATAAAGGAATTAAGAGTGATCGAGATCAATGCACCCGCCAGAATCAGGTTTTGACCTTCTAGTGAAAGCAGATTCAGTGACACCCCAAGTGCTGCCAAAATAAATGAAAATTCACCAATCTGTGCCAGCGAAGCGCCAACAGTCAGCGCGGTATTGATTGGATAGCGGAAGAACAATACCAGTGCCATTGCTGCAAGAGTTTTACCAATCAGAATAATGCCGACGACTGTCAGCACATGGAGTGGCTGTTCCAGTAAAATACGCGGATCAAACAGCATGCCGACAGAAACAAAGAATAAGATTGAGAAGATTTCACGCAGCGGCAAGGTTTCTTGTTCCGCGCGATGACTGAAATCTGACTCTTTCACCACCATCCCGGCAAAGAAAGCCCCCAGCGCCATAGATACCCCAAAAACCTTATAGGCCCCAAAGGCAATCGAGATGGCCGCAGCGACCACAGTCAGGGTAAACAGCTCACGAGAACCCAGACGTGCCACGACTTGGATGATCATCGGCACCAGACGTTTACCAATAATCAGCATAAAGGCAATAAAGCCTGCGACTTTCAGCAGGGTAATGCCTAAAGTGGCCCAGATATTTTCATCGCTCGCACCTTCAAGTGCTTGTCCGCCTAGAAGTAAGGCAGTGGCCGGCAATAATACCAAGGCCAAGACCATGACCAGATCTTCGACCAAAAGCCAACCGACGGCAATCCGGCCATTAATTGAATTGAGCAGACCACGATCACCGAGTGCTTTGAGTAGAACCACCGTACTGGCACAGGATAGGCTTAAACCGAATACGAGCGCAGAGCCAAAGCTCCAGCCCCATAACATCGAGACTCCCACTCCGAGCAGAGTGGCGACTGCAATTTGCAAAATTGCACCGGGCAATGCAATCCGCCGCACCTGCATCAGATCACTTAGCGAGAAATGCATCCCGACCCCGAACATCAGGAACATGACACCTAATTCTGCCAGCTGGTTGGCCAGATGAATATCGCCGACCACACCGGGTGTATTGGGACTAATCAGAATGCCGGCCACCAGATAGCCGATAAGTGGAGGGAGGCGCAGACGTGCAGCGATATAGCCAAAAACCAGGGCTAAGCCAAAACCAACAGCCAATAATATAATGAGTTCTACGTCATGTGGCACTAAATACTCCTTTAGTTAGGTTTGCTGGGAAATAAGCACAAAAAGTGCCAAAACATGTAGAAAGTTTATCAAGTGGGGTAAAAAAAATGCAAAAAAAAACGACCTGAAAGGGTCGTTTTTTTTAAAAAGCCAAAATTATTTGATTTTAGCTTCTTTGAAGATTACGTGTTGACGGATTTTTGGATCAAATTTTTTGATTTCCATTTTTTCCGGCATAGTACGTTTGTTCTTAGTCGTGGTATAGAAATAACCTGTACCAGCTGAAGAAACTAAGCGAATTTTATCACGCATGGTTCAGACTCCTTAGATCTTTTGACCTTGAGCACGTAGGTCAGCAACAACCTTTTCAATGCCCAATTTGTCGATAATACGCATACCTTTAGTGGTTAAACGAAGACGTACAAAACGTTTTTCGCTTTCTAACCAGAAACGGTGGTGGTGCAGGTTCGGCTCGAACCGGCGTTTAGTTTTGTTGTTGGCGTGTGAGACGTTGTTACCAACGACTGGACGCTTGCCGGTAACTTGGCAAACCTTAGACATGGTGTAACTCCATTGATTTAGCCAACAGCAAATCTGTATGGCCAGTCAAAAATAAACGGATTGAAATCATTCAAGGGGCGTTTTATATCAAAAATGCGCTTAAAAGACAAGCGATTTTCGTCAAAACGCAGCACGAGCTATATCGATAGCTCATGCCTTGATCATTTAACGGAGAAGTGTCTTCGAAATCAGCTTGTGAATCGGTTTATTGAACGGCGGCAGAATGTATTTCAAGCTATACAGCTTGGGATTCGACATTACCGAGCGTTCATGCGACAAACTGAAGAAGCCTTCTGGACCGTGATATTTCCCCATACCTGATGCACCGACACCCCCAAATGGTAGATCGTCTTGTGCAACATGGGTTAATACCGTATTTTGCCCGAAATGCCCTGAATGGGTACGCTGTGCGACATAATCGGCACGCGCTTGATCAAAGTCGAAGTAGTATAAAGCAAGTGGGCGTGGACGGCTATTAATAAAGTCGATAACTTCATCAATTTGATCATATTCCATGATTGGCAGCAGTGGACCAAAGATTTCATGCTGCATGATCTGCATGCTTGGTGTGACATTGGTCACAATGGTGGGGGCAATTTTACGCAGATCAGCGGAATTTTCATGGCGCGGATTGATTTCAATAACATGAGCACCCTGTTCACGTGCATCATCCAGATAGCCTTGCAGACGGTTGTACTGTTTGTCATTCACAATCGAGGTGTAATCCTGATTATGGGTGATATCCGGATACATACTTTCTACGCAGGCTTTAAAATGATCAATAAATTCTGCCGTCTTGCCACGAGGCAGGAACATATAGTCCGGTGCGACACAGGTTTGACCGGCATTCCAGAGTTTGCCCACCGCAATCCGCTGTGCGACATCACGCAGATCAATTGATGGATGTACCAGGACTGGAGACTTGCCCCCGAGTTCCAGAATCACCGGAACCAGATTTTCTGCTGCGGCTGCCATCACGGTTTTACCCACAGCAGTCGAGCCGGTAAAAATCATTTTGTCGAAGGCTAGACGACAGAAGGCATCTGAGATCACACCGCCACCATTAACCACTGCGACCAGTTCTTTCGGAAAGGCTTCTGCCAAGGCTTTTTCAAGCACTTCACCAAACGCAGCCGATGCGCTAGAAATCTTGATCATGGCGTGGTTGCCGGCAGCCAATGCACAAATGAGTGGGCCAATGGACAGCAACAATGGATAGTTCCACGGTGCAATAATCCCAATCACGCCCAAAGGCTGATATTGCACCCAAGCTTTGGCCGGTTGATGAATAATGCCCACATGACGCTTGGAGGGTTTCATCCATCGGGTCAAGTTTTTGCTATAATATTTGATATGTTCCAGACAGGTGAGCAGTTCACCAATTTTGGTTTCCCCAATCGAGCGGTTACCATAATCCTGATTAATTGCCTCTGCAAATTGATCTTGATACTTAACTAAGATACGCTTAAGTCGAGCTAAACGATCGATGCGTTCCTTTGCCGTCGGCAAAGGATAGTTTAAGTAAGCATGTTTTTGTTGTGCCAAAAGCTCATTTAAGTATTGGCCATCAAAAAAATGTGGTGTCATTGATATTGTTTTTGTGTGACTGTTCATGCCGCACTACCATTATTCAAAAATCGATTAATTAATTTTTAGAGCAAATACTCTAATTAGTCAAGTGACTTTGTGTGTTAGCCTGCTAATGCACGAACTGAATGGTTATTTTAGGATGTCCCAAACCAAAACCTTAAAAACTAAAGAGCGTATCTTGCAGCTCAGTTTGCAGCTGTTCAATGAGCGTGGCGAACGCTCTGTGACCACCAATCATATTGCGGCTGAACTCGGGATGAGCCCTGGTAACCTGTATTATCATTTCCGTAATAAAAATGAAATTATTAAAGAACTGATGGAGGAGTACCAGCAGCAAACTCTGGAAATGCTGGCGCTGCCAGATGATCGTGCTCTGGATGCCAATGACAAGATTCATTATTTTCAGGTACTGAGCAGTCAGCTGTGGGCTTATCGTTTCCTGCATCGCGATGTCTATCATCTGGTTGAAAATAACGAAGATTTCCGCAAGATGTATCCACGCTTTGCCGGCGAGGTGATGCAGCAAGGTCAGAAAATCTATAAGGCTTTTGTGAATGCTGGCTTGATGGACATGACCGATTCAGAAATTGAAGCACTGATCATTAACCTGTGGATTGTACTGACCAACTGGACCAACTTCCTATATATGTCAGGTCATCTGACCGATTCCAATACGCTGGAAGAAAAATGGGTCTGGCAGGCACTCCGTCAAATGGTGTTCCTGGAAGGGGCCTATTTACGCGGTGAAAGCCGTCAAACTTATGAAGGTTTGCTAAATAGCCTAGGTTCTTCGGAACTTTTTGCCAGCCTGTCATCTGCAAAAAACACAGAAGTCGAGTCGCCTATTCAGAATATCTCGGAAACGCGCTAGAATACTCGGCTTATTTTAAATTTAACTGATTAGTGACTTAAACCAACATGAATATGACGACTGCTAACACCGCACGTTTATTGATTACTTGTGAAGACAAGCCGGGCATCGTGCAGGCTGTTTCGAGCTTCTTGTATCATCAAGGTGCCAATATTACTGCGCTTGACCAATATGCGACAGCAGCGCAGGGCGGCCGTTACTTCATGCGCGTTGAATTTGAACTGGATCATCTGCAAAGCCGTAAAGAAAGCATTACCCAGACTTTTGCGGTAAATGTCGCAGAGCGTTACGGCATGCAATGGCGTCTGGCTCTGGTCAGCGATGTGAAGAAAGTCGGTATTTTGGTGTCTAAGGTCGATCATGCCTTGCTTGAGCTGTTATGGCGTCATGCCCGTGGTGGGTTGCCATGTGAAATTACCAAGGTGGTATCGAATCACGAGACTTTACGCGAAGCGGTTGAAAACTTTGGGATTCCATTTGAAGTGGTGCCGGTGACCAAAGACAACAAGCCTGAAGCCTATGCAGAAATTGACCAGTTAATGCAGGGCAATGACCTGTTGGTATTGGCGCGCTATATGCAGATTCTAGATGAAGAATTTGTAAGCAAGTGGGAAATGAAAGTGATCAATATTCACCATTCATTCCTGCCCGCATTTGTCGGTGCAAATCCGTATAAACAGGCGCATGAAAAAGGTGTCAAGCTGATCGGTGCGACTGCACACTATGTCACTGCCGATCTGGATCAGGGCCCGATCATCGAGCAGGACGTAGAACGTGTCAATCATGACTTTACCGTTGAACAGTTGCGTGAACTCGGTCAGGACGTAGAACGTAATGTACTGGCACGTGCAGTGAAATGGCATCTGGAAGACCGTATTATTGTCGATGGCAATAAAACTGTGGTGTTCCAATAAAACTTGCATCCCTATTTAAAAAGGCATACTTTTAGTGTGCCTTTTTTGTTTTGATGCAAAAAAAGTCAGTGAAAGGCATGATTAGTAGTTGCAAATGAAAACACTTCTCATTTATTATTGGCGTACTTTAATTGTGCTAACCGATGAGCTTGATTGTTTGTTTCACATCATCTCCTCAAGGTAATAGATTTAATGAGTCAAGTTGCTGCTCCCATGACACCTACACCGCCCAACAAGATGAAAAAGAAAGTCATCTCGATTCTGGCGGCCGTGTTCGTCGGACATGTGGGCCTATTGTGGGCAGTGAGCCAGATGGACGCACCGGAGCTCAAGCCTGTAGAGAAAGAGCCGCTTAAAGTGCGCTTTGTAAAATTGCAGGAAGCACCCAAACCTTTACCGCCAAAGCCGAAGGCCGAGCCACAAAAAGAGCCGCCTAAGCCCAAAGAAGTCAAAATTGTAGATAAACCACTGCCACCACCACCGAAAAAAGTTGAAAAAATAGAACAGGTGAAGAAGGCAGAAGCACCTAAAGTCGTGAAAGCACCACCCGTTGAAGCAAAACCAACCCCAAGTCCGGTTGTACCGACAGTAGTCACTGAAACTAAAGTTAAACCGGCACCTGCTCCAGTCGCGCCACCTGCGCCTGTGGCACCGCCAGCACCTGCTGCGCCGCCATCCCCGAAAAGTGTATCGATTGGTGGGGGCGTGTCCTGGCAGCGTTCACCAAAAGTCTCGCTCTCTGCAGGTGAATTAAAATCAGCCTGTTCACTGGTAGTAGATGTTTCAGCGAATGAGCAGGGTAAAGTGGTTTCTGCAACTGCACGAAATTCAAGTTGTAGCCCGGCAGTAACGCGCAAAGTAGAAGCAGCGGTACGCCGCGCGCAACTAACCAAATATGTGGAAAATGGAGTGGCTTATCCAACCCGGGTTGAGCAGCCTTTCGATTTTCAAATTACCAAATAACGGCTAACCCATTAGGAGTTCGAAGATGAACTTTTCAGTTTATTGGCAACACGCTGATGCAGTCAGTAAAACGCTGTACTTCGTGTTATTGGCAATGTCGATTGCGACATGGACCATTTTTGTGCTGCGTTTAATGGGCACTCGCCAGCTTAAACAAGTTGCTTATACCCAGCTGTCTCAAGCATTGGAGCAACTGAAAACCAAATTGGCTCCTTTGGGCTTTGAACAGCGTAAGGCAGTGGCAGAACAGGCGTTGTTACGTCAGATTTCAGCCGAAAAAGCCAATGCTGAGAAAGGGGTATCCGTCCTCGGTACGATTGCTTCGATTTCACCATTTGTCGGTTTGTTTGGTACCGTGTGGGGTATTTTCCATGCGCTGGTTGCAGTGGGTAAAAGCGGTCAGGCTGGTCTGGCACAAGTGGCAACCCCAGTCGGTGAAGCCTTGATCATGACGGGTCTAGGCTTGGCCGTCGCGATTCCTGCGGTACTGGCTTATAACATCTGTGTGCGTTTCAATCGTGGTTTGGCGCATGAGTTACAAGATCAGGCACATGGCTTGTTGATTGACACCATGTTGCAACAGGAATCTGCTACAAAAAAGTCTGATGAAAAAGTAACACAACAGAGTTTAGTGGGAGGTCAAGCTTAATGGCTTTTCAACTGGGTGAAGACAACGATGTAGGTATGAATGAGATGAACCTCATTCCCCTCATCGACATTATGTTGGTATTGATGATCATCTTCTTGGTGACAGCGACCGTTGCGAACCCATCAATTCCATTAACCTTGCCACAAACCACCGCGGAGATTATTGATCTGCCGCCTGAAAATGTCACAATCAGCATCAATGCGGAAGGTGAGATTGCCTGGAATGGCAATGTCCTGACCCTAGACGAATTGCAGACCCGTTTTAATGAAGCAGGTCAGACCGAACGTCAGCCGACGATTGTGCTGAAAGCAGATAAAGAATCCCGTTATGACACGGTAGCTCAAGTCATGTCGCGTGCGAGTGGAGCCGGACTCAGCGATATTGCCTTTGCAACCGATAACTAAGATTCAGCTAACGAAAAAAAGCGACTGATTTCAGTCGCTTTTTTTATCCCCATTTTTTATGCAAATTAATGGGTTTTTAACAAAGTCATAAATTTACTGCGTAATTTATTCAGTTTTGGCGGAATGGCAAAATTGCAGTAACCTTGGTTTGGATTTTTCGCAAAGAAATTTTGGTGATATTCCTCAGCAGGATAGAAGGTCGGCATCGGGCTGAGTTCAGTCACAATAGTCAGGCCTTCATTTTTTAAAGTATCCATGGCTGCTTCTGCCTGAGTTTTTTGTTCAGCATTCAGATAATAAATCACGGAACGATATTGGGTGCCGACGTCATTGCCCTGACGGTTCAAAGTGGTTGGATCATGCGTCGCAAAAAACACCTCAAGGAGCTGGGCATAGCTGATCTGGTTTTCGTCGAAATCAACCAGAATAACTTCAGCATGGCCGGTTTCACCGCCGCATACGGCCTCATAATTTGGCTCAGTGGTATGACCGCCGGCATAGCCACTCAGGACTTGCTGAACGCCCTGAATTTGTAAAAATACCGCTTCGGTACACCAAAAGCATCCACCACCAAAAAGTGCTTGTTGCATGGCTGATTCCTCATTCGATTGAACTGGGCTGATGGTTAAATCCTGGCCCATCAGTATGAAAGATAAAAAAGCCCGCCAATACAGACTTTTTGTAGGGAAGTCTTAACGTGGCTGAACTGCACTTTCCAGCTGAATTAACACATTACCATGACGATCCAATAGTTTTAGGGTTTTACCAAATACCTGATAATGCGTCACCTTGGCTAAAGCTTCATTAAATTTCTGATCGAGCTGATCGTTATGCATACAGGCCATGCGTGTTGTTGCCATCTGGCTTAAATTCAAAGTATCTTTGCCCGCCGTATAGCTGCCCATGATCCGGTTACAACCATCTGAACCGGAAACACGCTGGGTGCTGGCATCAAATTGCAGACTTGGAAGATGAGGTGCAGTAGCTGCGGTCTTGATTTCAGTATTGCCAATCTGTGTGGCAATCCAGGTGCGATTTTGCAAAAGTTGTAAATGATTCGTGGTTTGTGTGGTGGCGGTATTCGGCACGGTTTCGCAGCCCATCACAGCCAATACCGAACCCAATAGGGCGATTGCAGTTAATTTTTTTAGCATGAAAGATACTCTGATTATTGACTAGCTATTTGTATATAAACAAAAAAATGACTCAGGTTCCAGTTGATTTTGTATCTTTATTTACAGTGATAAAAATGCCAGTTAATGTGTCTGAGGTGCAGGCAGGCCTTGACGAAGTCGCTGCGAATATTCCTGGCTGGACAGATCGGCGCTCTGTTTGACTCGTGGATTCACATGCGCCCGTTGGTACCAGGTGTGCATATCCCAGGATTGATCCAGCACTTTCAGATCATAGAGATAATTCGGTAAATAGCCGGACGCTAACAGTCGATAATCTGAAGGCAATTGTTGTTGCGATACTGCCTGAACCATATCAAAGACCAGAGTGGTGCAATTACTGGTCAGGGTGTTATACCACTTGGGTTCTCTGGCCAATTCATCGGCCTGGGCCAGATATTCTTTGAATAAGGCTTTGGCCTGAGCTTGTGGCATATTTACCGGAAAGAAATACACCTGCTCTCCGCGAATATTACTACGTGTATACACAATATCTTTTTCGTCCGATGCCACCAGACTCAATTCATATTTACGGAAAAACCCACCAATTGCAGAAAACTCTTCATGTTTTTCCTTGCGGATTTCAATCGAGAAAGTGAGAGGTTTTTGATTGGCAAAATCGAAGCTGACCAACGTGTGGGCAATTTTCGGACCCATCCAGTAGGAGGTAATGATATTCACCCCGCTAATCTGGTTCAGGTCAAAACTGCGGCTTTCCCAACGTTCGATATAACGACCATCAGCTTGCCAGTCAAAGTTCCGGATATTGTGCAGGGTGACCTGATCGCCTTGTTGTTCATAGTGCAACAACTGAGCCACTTCAGGATTCCACTCCCGATCCTGACGCGCTTGCAGACTAAAATAGCCCAGCAGACAAAACAGAAAGACCAGAAGATATAGAATGCTATCGACTTTACGCGAGATCAGGTGCCGGGTGAAGTAGATCCCGAGTACCAGCAGGGAAAACGTTAACCAAACACCAATCAGGATCAAGCTGCCAATCTTGCCGAGAGGTTGCTGAACCCAGAGCATCAGGCTGAGCCACAGGCTCGACAGAATGACAAAGAGGGTAAACAGGCTGCCCAGCAGCCACAGACTCCAGTGCTTGGAAATATATTCTCGTCCCTGCATAGTCACTTTTTCATGAGAAATAGGCTTTATTTTCTGTAGGTTGCAAACTCAAAAGCAATCCCGGTTTTGTCGTCAATATGTTGCTCGGTCGCGACTTTTTTGAATTCTGCCGGAATTTCAGGATAATAGGCATGACCTTGTACATCCAGGTCAACATGGGTCAGTTCCAGACGGTCGGCAATGTCCATGGTCTGTTTAAAGATTTCACCGCCACCAATAATGAAAATAGACGTCGGTTTTTCTGAGTTTTGCACATCAGTAACTGCCTGAATAAGCGCATCTTCAATGTTATGAGCGACTTTAGTGCCTTGAAAAGACCAGTCAGGATCACGGCTAATGACCCAGTTCACGCGTTTAGGGAGCGCACGTCCCATCGATTCAAGGGTCTTGCGGCCCATGACAATCACACCGCCCTGAGTGATTTCTTTAAAATGCTTGAGATCGGCTGAGATATGCCAAGGCAGGTCATTGTCCTTACCAATACAGCGCTGCTGATCCATTGCAACGACATGAACGACTTCTAAATCCTGAAATGCCATACCTACACTCAAAAACAAATAAAAATTTGCTCCTATTAAAATGCAAAATCCCACTTTAAGCAAAGTGGGATTTTGATTTTCTTTGGTTTGGGAACATTTACACTGCAACGGGCGCCTTAATCCCCGGATGTGATTCATAACCAATAATTTCAATATCTTCAAATTTGAAGTCGAACAGGTCTTTGATCTCAGGATTCAATTTAAGGTGGCACAGGCCCAAGGGCTCACGGCTGAGTTGTAATTGCGCTTGCTCGAAGTGATTGCTATATAAATGTGTATCGCCACCGGTCCAGACAAAATCACCGACCTCCAGCTCACAGACTTGCGCGATCATATGTGTCAACAGGGCATAGCTGGCGATATTAAATGGAACACCGAGAAAAACATCGGCGCTACGCTGATACAGCTGACAAGACAATTTGCCATTGTGGACAAAGAACTGGAACAAGGTATGGCAAGGCGGTAATGCCACTTGGCCTGCTTCATTCGGGTTCCAGCCAGATACAATCAGACGGCGCGAATTTGGATTGGTTTTAATTTCATTAATCAACCATTTGATCTGGTCAAAACCATCCTGATTATAGCTATTATCTGCATTTTTGCTGGCACCAAAATTACGCCACTGGTGACCGTAAACTGGCCCCAGTTCACCTTCAGGGCGGCCAAAACGCGCGGTCTGTTCGGCGGTTGCCCACTCATCCCAAATCGAAACTTTATGCTCTTTTAAATATTGAACGTTGGTATCGCCTTTTAAAAACCATAATAATTCAATCACGATAGAACGGAAATGAACTTTTTTGGTGGTGAGTAAAGGGAAACCTTGGGAAAGATCAAAGCGCATCTGATGACCAAATACCGAACGTGTCCCTGTACCGGTACGGTCGCCTTTATCACCGCCGTTGTCGAGAATGTGTTGTAAAAGGTCAAGATATTGGCGCATAGGTCTCTCTATTTAAATCTGTTGAAAATCGCCGTTTTAACAGCAGTATAGATTATTTCCAAAATAATTTGCTGTTGAAAGGGAGAATTTAAATTGCGCATATCATAGCATTTTTTGATGAGCTTTCATCGCTCAAACCAGAATAAAAAAGACCTCCTGATAGAGGTCTTTTTACAGTAAATTAAGCCGTTTTATGGCCAGTATGGACGGTGTGAATCAGATCAGACAGGTTATAACCTAAGGATTCTGCATAGCTTAAATATTCACGTTGAGTGGCTTCATCTAAAGTCGTCCCGCGATGTAGCAACCATAAATATTCTTTACCAGGTTCGCCCACAAGAGCCGTCTGATAATCCGGATCGATTTTTAATACCCAGTAATCGCCCTTGGTAAACGGGATCCAACGCAGGCCTTCAGGTAAAAAGCTGACTTCAAGCTTGGCATGTTCTGCATCGACAATGGTCGCTTCAGCAATGGCTTCATCCAGCTTACCCTCACCATCCAGACAGCGGTTCTGAACCCGAACCTTGCCATTTTCATTTAAGCTATATACCGCAGAAATATCGGTGCTGTTCTCGGGTTGGTGTTTCATCGGCAAACGTGCAATTTCATACCAGGTGCCTAAATATTGTTCTAAATTAAAATTTGAAACGGTACTTAAAGTCTGACTCATTTTTCTTCTCCGTTTAGTTCAATATTTAAAAATGCCGCATCAGTGTAATACAGGGTACAAAGCTCAAAATGATGTAATCATGTAGTGAAATGTTGTCTGAGAATGGCCGAGCCACAAATTAAATCCATAAGGTTTGAGTAGAAAAAAATAACGGCTCATTTTGCGTATTTCAGGCTAAAAAAGCTTTGCAAGGCGTCGAAGTTGGCTTTGCTTTACATTTTTTTTGCAAAGATGATGGGTTTTGTAACTGTATTAGAAAGAACGGCTTAATTTGAATGCCGGAAAAATAGACAAATTTATTTACATTTTTAATGTGAAAGATAACATTTAAACGACTAGTATTCTCGGCTTGTTAACAATATGAAAGCCTAAATTACAGGCGAGGAGCGGTTGGTAAGGCATGATCTATGATCATCAAGTAAACATGAGCGAAGTATATGCTCCTGTCCAAGCGAATATCATGGTGCGTTCCCAATCGGAGCAAAGACCTAAAAAGTCATCCCAAAAAGCCACTGTCCGTAACGCTTCAGGCGTAAGCAATGGCCATCGTATCAATATCGAGAAATTTACCAGTTATCTGCAAGGGATTACCCGAAATACCAGTACACAGAAATGTGCGCGCAGTATTCGTGTCGGTCTGCAATCCTCTGGTGCGAAAATTGTGAACCATCCAGTCGCAGCGGCAGATTGGGGAAGTACCCTGATGCAGCTGGGCTATAAGAAAATTAATGCTTCTTTTGATCGGCCGAAAAAAGGCGATATCTATATTATTGACCGTACTCAGGGACATAAATATGGACATATCGCGGCTTATTCAGGTAGTGCCTGGGTATCGGATTTCAAACAGCGAGATCATGCGGTTTATCGCAATAAAAACGTGACTTATAGTTACTATCGTCTGGAAACTTACTTCTAAGAAAATACTGCGAAGTGATCAGTCCTCAAAACGCTTCGCACGGCTTTCATAGATTGAAACGATAAATAATCCAATCGCGGCAAAGCCAAGACATTGCAGACCCCAGGCAAATTTGCCCCATTGTTGGTGCTGTTCAGGCAAATAGCCAAACAGGGTAATTAAGGCAATGATGGGAATCACCCGGCTCAAGGCGCTAAAGCCATTTGAATAGGGATTGGATTTCGAAATTTTCAGGCGGAAATGGTGCAGTAAATGCACGACAATCCCAATCGCTAAACTCACCCCAACAAATACCGGATCTAACTGGGCCACAGTCGATGCTGCATAAATCAAAATACAGGTCACGATGATGACCATCAGCTTGTTTTGACGGCTACAACGTTCGGAATACCAGAACTCAAGCATGGGGTGAACCCGCATCTGATTTGTTCTGATTGAGCAGCGACAATGGTGAAAACAGGCAAATCGCCAGTGTCATAAAGGCAATGCCTTGTGCGCCCGGAATCAGGATTTCGCCCTGTTGCATATTCATAAAAACTAAAGCAATCAATAAGGCAATTGGAATCCAGGTCAGTAATCTATACAGCAAACCGGTCGGGTTTTTGCTGGCAAAGTGGATTTTGCAGTAACGGCAGATCAGAAAAACAATGCCGGTACCGACAAACATCAAAATTGAATCTAAGGGCAGTGGTTCCATCCAGTACAAGCCTGCAGCTGTTGCTGCAATCACAATAAAGATCAACAGTTTTTTGAGAACAGATACCTGCGGATTAAACCAGAACTCAAGCATAATGATGAAAGAATAGAAGAGATAATCGGCACTTTAGCATATTTTGAGTATAAAAAAGCGAGGCCTTTGCCTCGCTCAATTAAGCTGGTTTTAACTGTTTTTCTGTGGACCCCAGTCATAGATTTTCTTTTGGTAGGCATACCACATCATCCACAAGCCAATCAGGATCATTGGCAGGCTCAGGAATTGTCCTTTGCTCATCCAGCCAATGAACAGCTGGCCATTGTCTGGCTCACGGAAGAATTCAACCACAAAACGTGCCAGGCCATAACCGATCAGGAACAGCGCCGAAACTGCCATACGCGGACGCGGCTTGGAGCTGAACCACCATAGTACAATAAATAGAATTAAACCTTCACACAGCGCCTGATACAGTTGAGATGGATGACGTACCAGTTGCAGCGGATCGGTCGGGAAGATCATGCCCCAGGCAAAGTTTGGATCGCTGACCTGACGGCCATACAGTTCGCCGCCAATAAAGTTACCAATCCGGCCAAACATCAGACCTGTGGGTACGCAAGGCGCGACAAAATCCAGGGTCTGGAACCAAGTCATCTTATATTTCTTGCACCACCACAACATGGCCAGAATGACCCCGAGGAAACCGCCGTGGAAACTCATGCCACCAGTCCAGATCTGGAATAGCCATAGAGGATCGGCCAGGAACTGGGAAAAACCGTAAAAGAAGACATAACCGACACGGCCACCGATGATGACACCAAGCGCACCGAAGAAAATCAGGTCAGAGACCATATCTGGCGTCCAGCCGCGTTGTTTGGCTCGAAACGTTGCCAATCCCCAGGCAAATAAAAATGCCAGTAAGTACATCAGTCCATACCAGTGGACTTGCAGGGGCCCGAGCGAAATCGCAACGGGATCAATATTGGGATAGGTGAGCATTCCTGTTCCTTGTGATTCTGTTTTGCACAGATTTTAGCTGAAAGCAAAGAAAAATGTTGTACATTCAATGTGTAAAGATCGAGAGCGTAAATTATGTGTATCGTGGCACTGGCTTGGCGGGTTGTGGATGAGACCCCATTATGTCTGATTTCAAATCGGGATGAGTTCTATCAGCGGCCTACACAGGCGCTGTATGAATGGGAAAATAGTCCGATTATTGCCGGGCAGGATTTGCAGTCGGGCGGCACCTGGATGGGTATCACGGCCTCAGGTCGCTGGGCAGTGATTACCAATTTTCGCAACGGGCAAGATCGGACAGATTATCCGACTTCACGTGGTCATATCATCCAGGATTTTTTAAATTCGGACTTAACGCCTATTCGCTTTGCTCAAAATCTGGAGCAGCGGCAATGTGATTATGCCGGTTTTAACCTGTTTGTCGGAGATCAGCAGCAGGCGGTGTATATGAGCAATCGCGGCGAAGCACCGCAAGTGCTGGCACAAGGCGTCTATGTTGTCTCCAACGGCCTGATGAGCGAAGACTGGTATAAGACCCGGCATTTGCGTAAACGCTTTACCCAGGAATTTTTACCCATGCTGCAACAACCAGCCATGCCAGAAACTGATCTGTGTCATGCGGTTTGGGATATTCTGGAAGATGAACGCAAGGTGATTCCTGAACTGCTGCCGGAAACAGGGATCTCGGTTGAAATGGAACATCTGCTGTCCTCGACTTTTATTCAAAGCCCGACTTACGGCACCCGTTGCTCGAATTTTCTAAGAATGCAGCGAGGACAATGGCACTGGATCGAGAAGTCACAACAAGGTGTGACTGCAGGTCATACCATTGAGAAAATCATTGCTCTGCAAAAATAATGGAATAAAAAAATGCCGACAGATGTCGGCATTTTAAAAAATTATCTAAATTTTTGAAGTTAGACAAAAAATTACTTAGCTAGCAATGGTGCCTCCATCATTACGCGTAATCACAACAGTTGCTGAACGTGGACGTGCTGTCTTGTTCGAACGATCTGTTTGGCTGGCAGGCCAGTTACTGGTTGGAGCATCAAATTTTTTAGAATCTTCACCCGGATGTTGTACGTTGATGAAAATTGCTTTGTAGTCCGGTGTCATGGTGACACCAGTGATTTCACACTCTACTGGACCGGTCAGGAAGCGACGTAGATTTTCATCGGTCACTTTGGCACCAGCAATTGTTGCTTGACCATTAGAGGTTGTTACTACACCACCATCACCAACTTGTCCAGGTAATGCTGCCAGCATCATACAGTTGGTTACATCTGTATAAGCGCCGTCATCAGTCTGAATCCAGAGTACACCGCGAGGGTCAAACCACATACCATCTGGTGAAGACAGATCATTATTATCATTTAAGCCAGACAGGTTGATATTGGCATCCATCGATGCTTCAGCACCGAACAAGTAGATATCCCATTCAAAGCTTTCTGATGCGGTATTTTCCTCTTTAAAGCGAATAATATGGCCATTCACATTACCTTTACCGCCTTCAGGATCTGAGTAATTACGTGGGTTGGCAGCATCAACAGGTTGTGCCGAGTTATTGCCACGGTTACTGTTATTGGTCAGGGTAACGTAGACCTCACCATTCTCTGGGTTAACAGCTACCCATTCAGGGCGGTCCATCTTCGTTGCACCAACGGCATCGCCTGCTAAACGTGCAAAAGTTAATACATCTGCATCAGAGCTAAATGGATATACTGCATTTTGTGCAGTTAAACCGTTTTTACCATGAGCAAGTTCAATCCATTGACCAGTTCCATCTGCATTGAACTTGGCCACATAGAACTTACCGTTATTCATATATTTGTCACCAGCACGGTAGCCAGTATTGATATCTTTTGGATCCCATTTTGCATCAGAGACAAATTTGTAAATGTATTCACCACGTGAGTCATCGCCCATGTAGAAGGCAAACTGTTGACCTTCAACGGCACGGCTAGCACGACAGTCTTCATGCGCAAAACGACCTAAAGCTGTACGTTTTACTGGGTTTGAGCGACTATCAAATGGATCAATCTCTACAATCCAGCCAAAGGTATTCGGTGCATTACGATAGTCTTGACTTGCTGACGCCTTAGTAACGTCCGCTGACCAACGGTCATACATATCTTGTGATTCAAGACTTGCTGGCGCTGTTTCCCAGGCATAACGAGAAGATTTATCTAAATAAATAGTGCGGCCTTGGTCATCCAGTTCAGGGATTTTTTCACCAAAGGCATCTTTAATATAAATGATGCTGCCTTTCTCATCACGTTTAACTGTACCGTCGGCATTTTTTTCAGTTTGATAAGAAATCTCTAAACCTAAGCCATAACGTTTAAGTGCTATTTTTTCAGCTTCAGTGCGTGCTGCATACTGGTCTGTTCCTGAACGTTGGAAATAACCAATAAAATTTTCTTCGGCAGTTAAATATGTACCCCATGGTGTATAGCCATTACCACAGTTATTTTGTGTACCGCGAGTTTGACGACCGTTAGGAGAGAAAGCTGTGTGGATTAATGGAGAGGTCGTTACCGGCCCAGCAAAATCCATCACTGTTGAAGCCGTAATACGGCGGTTAAAGGGAGATGATTTTACAATTTCAACAGCCTGAGACTCTGTATTTTTCTTAACATGCACAATTGAAACACCATGTGCATTCACTTCACGAATGACTTCATCTTCTGGACGGCGACCATCTACTTTAGTTGCACCCTTAGGGTGTAAAAAAGTTTGATTGATGTATTCATGGTTCATCACCAGCAGGCCATGCTCAGATGCATTTTCCTCATAACGGCCAGTTTTAGTGCTTAAACCAAAATAGCTCATACCATCATGGCAGTCACCCGCACGGAATTGAAAGCTTGGACCCGATGGAACCTCGCTATCATTCCAGTCTGGGTAAAGTGGATGAATCGAGTCACCCATTGCATAGAGGACAGTGGCTGTATAGCCTTCAGGAACAGTAACCCAGTCATCCAGGTTTTTCTTCACCGGGCTAAAGCTTAATTTTTCTGGACGTACATTGTTGTCCGCTGGAGGAGTTGGTTTGTTCTCATCATCCCCAATATTTGCATTATCATCGTCATCGCTACATGCGGTCAGGCTAGAAGCCAAAGCCAATGCTGCAGCGCCACTAGCTGTTTTTTTAATTAAGCTACGACGAGAAATACGCTGCTCTAAAATATCACGAAAGTGCATGTTATTTGAGTTGTTATTATCTAGCTCTTGATCTTCATGATAGGGTGTTTGGTATGTCATTTTTAGTTCCTAGCAAAAAAGGCTTGGTTATAAAGTTATGAACAAATTAGACCTAAAGTATGACAAAATGGTTAAGTCTATATTTCAATAAAGTTAAATAAATCAATATATTGGTGTAAATTTAAACAAAAAGACAGCCAAGGCTGCCTGAGTTAAATACGATTCTTTTTGTTTTTGGATTCTTGTTATTGTTGATCGGTTAAACGGCGTTTTTCAATCAGCTTTCCTGCCAGTAAACCCAGTTCAAACAGTAACCACATGGGGATGGCCAGCATGATCATTGACAGCGCATCGGGTGGGGTCACAAACATCGCCACAAAGAAGCAGCCAACGATAATAAAGCGGCGTTTTTCGACCAGCGTCTGGGTTGAAACCACTCCAATCAGGATCAAAATCAGGGTAATAATCGGGATTTCAAAGGTAAAACCAAAGACCAGAAACAGCTTTAAACAGAAGCTAAGATAACTGTTAATGTCGGTCATCGGTGCCACAGTTTCCGGTGAGACACTGATAAAAAAATGCAGGATCGAAGGTAAGGCCACAAAGTAGGCAAAGCTGATCCCGGTATAAAACAGCACAATACTGCCGATCAAAAGCGGCAGTGCCAGACTCTTTTCTTTGGCATATAACGCCGGTTTAACAAATGTCCAGAGCTGATACAGAATAAACGGCATTGTGATCATCAGCGCCACAAAGAAATTCAGCTTGAACGGAGCCATGAATGTTGCCGTCACATCCGTGGCAATCATGGTCGAGCTGGCAGGCAATTGTGCCCGTAAAGGTTCAGATAACCATTGATAGGTCTGATTGGCAAAGGGCAGCAAACAGAAAAACAGGCCAATCAGGACAGCAACCACTTTAAACAGATGTTTTCTTAACACCACCAAATGCTGGGTAATCGGCATCTCTTCAAGGTTCAGCGCTGCAGCATCATTTGAGGCAGGTGTGGTCGGTAAAGACGTCATACGGCCACCTTCATTTCTGTATAGCATTGTTGGGAAATCACTGCTTGAGTTTGTGCAGGCTGAGGTAAATACACCACTGATACGGGCTGTACTACAGGCTGATAGCGAAGCACGGGCTGGGCAGCCTGAGGCTTTATTTTTAATTCATCAGTTGCAATGGGCTGCTGCAAATCTGCCATTTGTGCCTGCATCTTGGCTTCGAGTTGCTGGATCCGCTGCATTTCGGCCTGCATCTGTTCTCGCAGTTCGGACAAGCGTAATTCACGATCCAGATCGTTCTGAACATTGCTGACCATGCGCTTGATCTTGCCATACCATGTTCCGACAAAACGGACTGCCTCAGGTAACTTGTCTGGCCCAAGCACCAGAAGTGCAATAATCCCGAAAATCAGCAGCTCGGTCATTCCGATATTGAGCATAGCGGACTCTTAACTCTTGATCGAGGTTTCAGGGGTTTTGACTTGTGCATCAATCGTTCGCGGTTCTTGCAGCTTGGCCATTTCTGCTTCTTCATCTTTGACTGATTTTTTAAAGTCTTTAATTGCACCGCCGACATCTTTACCCAGGTTTTTCAGCTTCGATGTACCAAACAATAAAATCACCACAATTGCAAAAATCAGCACATGCCAAATTGATAATCCTGCCATTATTTTATCCTCTATATTTCATGCCCCTATCTCAGCAGGCTTGTATGACAATGCAGTGACGCTTTAATGACAGTTTGCCGACACGGCAGCAGGGTAATGAGTAATTCATATGAAAAATCTATCATTAGATGAAAAGGATGCTGTGCTAGCATATAACCTGATATGGAAATCTCAGCAGCACTGTCATGGCCTTGATTCTTCCCCTGCTGTCTTTTTTGATTGGTTATTGGGGCGTGCAATATTTAAAGCTAATTCGACCTGTCTTGGCGGCTTTATTGGCACGTGTCCTGATTCCTGTGCTGATTATTTACAATATGGTGTTTTATAAAGCGGGCAGTCTGTGGCTGATGGGCTTTAGTATTTTTAGTTCAATTGTGCTGTTTAGCCTGTTTTATTATTTTGCCAAAGATAAATTGCGTGCGCTGTGTTTTAGCTATTTGAATGGCGTATGGCTCGGTCTGCCGTTTGCCTTAGCAGTGTTTGGCACTGACGCAATATCGACCATGATTGCACTTTATATTGGTGGCTCATTATTTGGGAATGTCAGTGCTGTCATTGCCGTGAGCCAAACTCGCCAAGATTGGACATTTATTCTGAAAAATGTCCTGCAATCACCACCGGTGATCGCACTCAGTATTGCAGGGGTTTTATCATTTTGGGACTTTAGTCATTATGAGTTTCATCCCATCCTTCAATGGGCATATGCAGCCAATAAATTTTTAGTCACTTTTGCAGGAATGTGCATTTTGGGCATGTGGCTTCGTCATGTCCGTATTCAGCTGAGGGATTTAAAGCGCAGTCTGGTGCTGATCAGCGGGCGCTTTATTTTTGCATTAGGCTTGGCTGGTATTGCCTATATATTCTTGCCGATTCCACATCAGCTCCTGACTTATAGTGTAATGATGATGTATTTCTTATTGCCACCGGCAGCGAACATCGTGGCTTTAGAAACCCATTATCAGGGCACAGGGCATTCCGCTAAATATATTGCTTCGGGGACGATTGCGAGTGCAATTTTGATTGGGATCTATGGGCTGGTGTTGCATGCGGTGATGCCTACGCTATAAAGTTTCCTTTTTTGGAGAGAAGGCTAGAAAGAGTTATAAAGTCCCCCTTTGAAAAATGGGGATTTAGGGGGATTCTTGATAAGAGGTAAATTTGAATCCCTCCCGACCTCCCTTTGGAAAAGGGAGGGGTAAAACAAATTATTTCGCCAAACTGGCTTTAAACAGCTGCATGGCCTGACCACGATGACTGATTTTATTCTTTTCTTCTTTGCTCATTTCTGCACTGGAAATACCGAGTTCCGGCAACCAGAACAGCGGGTCATAACCGAAGCCATTTTCACCGCGTGCTGCTTCTAAAATTTCACCCGTCCAGATGCCCTGGAAAATTTGTGGCAGTGGATCTTCAGCATGTTGAACCAGTGCCAGTACACAGACAAACATGCCTTCAATCGCTTCGCTATCTTTACGCAATGGTTTCAAATCTGCCAGCAGTTTCTTATTGTTGGCGGCATCATTGCCATGTTCACCGGCATAACGTGCTGAGTAGATCCCAGGAGCTCCGCCAAGAACTGGCACACAAATGCCTGAGTCATCGGCAATCGCAGGTTTACCTGAGATTTTAGAGGCATGACGTGCCTTGATAATGGCATTTTCAACAAAGCTTAAGCCATCTTCGATGGCATCTTCGATATTCAGTTGACCTTGAGGAATCACATCTACCGGCAGTTGCAGTTCCGCAAACATTTTCTCAAACTCGGCAATTTTACCTTTGTTATTACTTGCCAATACCAGTGTGCCTTGGGATAACCAATCTGTAGAAGCCATATGTCACTCATTCTCTAAATATCAATCGTGCTATTTTAACTGCCATTGCGGATTTGTAGGCAATAAAAAAGCACCCGAAGGTGCTATTTATACCATTCAGCTTATTGTGCCTGAATCCATCTGTCGGCACGGTCACGCGCCTGACGGATCTGTTCCTGGGTCAAGTTGGCCGCCAATGCTGTTTTCTTGCCTTCAGAAAGGGTAATCACTTTATTGTCGAGCATGCCATCACGGGTAGACAGTTCATACCACTGATAAGCACCCATGTAGTTTTTCTTTTTCTCTTCCATCATGGCCAGGTTAAAGCTGGCACGGTTATCACCACGGCTGGCTGCTTTTTCAAAATACTGACGTGCCAGCGCTTCATCTTTTCGGGTGCCCATGCCATCTGCCAGCATACGGCCGACATTTAACTGCGCCACAGCTAAACCTTGATCGGCAGCAGCTTTGTACCAGGCAAAGGCCTGTCGTTCATCTTTTTGAATGTCTTTGCCATACTGGTATTTGGTGGCCAGATAAAACTGTGCACCGGCCTGACCTGCTTTAGCTGCTTTGATCAGACTGTTGATATCCATTATTGAATACTGAGCCGCTTGACTGGCAACAGAAGGACTTGGAGCAACATAGTCTGCATGGGCTTGCATGCCAAAAAGTCCCGCCAGTAGCGTCGTACCTAATAATAATTTTTTCATAGCGCGCTCACTCGATAAATTGCGACTTCACCAAATAGATTAGGGAGATGTTTGCTCAGCAAACTATCTTCTTGATTCCCGTTCACAGCGAGTCGATTAATAATTTTGATGTTATTTTCCGCACAGAGTGCTTCAAAGTCACGGAATGTACATAAGTGGATATTCGGGGTGTTATACCACATATAAGGCAAGGCTTCAGAAACCGGCATTTTTCCTTTGATCGCCAAGAAAGAACGGGTCTTCCAGTGGGCAAAGTTTGGAAAGGTAATAATGGCCTGTTTCCCTACACGCACCATATCACGCAATAATACGTCAGGTGCATCTACAGCCTGCAAAGCTTGTGCCATGACCACATTGTCAAAAGACTGGTCGGCAAAGCGGCTTAAACCGAGGTTTAAGTCTTGTTGGATGATATTTAACCCGCGACTGACCGCAATTGCAATCTTTTCCTGATCAATTTCTAATCCGTATGCACGAATATCGTGTTTTTTACTCATTTGTGCCAGCAGTTCACCATCGCCACAACCGAGGTCAAGTACGCTAGAACCGGGCTTAATCCACTTTTCAGCCAGTTGTTGATCAATACGCATTATACGGCCTCCTTCGGTGTGGCTTTCAGGTGTTCTTCACCACCCAGGAATGCACGCAAAGATTTTACATAGAGTGGAATCGGGAACAGGAAGGAATCATGACCCTGTTCGGCATCAATATCTAAATAGCTCACCGGTTTGTGATTGCTAATTAAGGCATCCACAATTTCCTGCGAGCGGGCAGGGGTAAAACGCCAGTCAGTCGTGAAGGACACCACCAAAAATTTGCACTGGGTATGGGCCATGGCTTTTTTCAGTGACTGCTCATATTCACGTGACGGATCAAAATAATCCAGTACCTTGGTCATGATCAGATAGGTATTGGCATCGAAGTTACGGCTGAACTGTTCACCTTGATAACGCAAATAACTTTCGACCTGGAATTCGACATCGAAACCATACATAAATTTACCTGATTTCAAATCGCGGCCAAACTTCTGCTTCATGGCCTCTTCGGATAGGTAAGTAATATGGCCCACCATACGCGCCAGAATCAGACCACGTTTTGGATAGCTGTCATTTTCCAGATAACGGCCATTATGGAAATCTGGGTCTGACAAAATCGACTGACGTGCTACTTCATTAAAGGCAATATTCTGTGCTGAAAGTTTTGGCGCACTGGCAATAATCACACATTTTCTTAAACGGTTCGGGTAATCCACTGACCATTGCAGTGCCTGCATGCCACCGAGTGAACCACCAATGATGGCATCCCAAGTCTGAATGCCTAAACGATCGGACAATAAAGCCTGAGTTTTAACCCAGTCGCGGACCGTGACCAGCGGAAAATCTGGACCATAAGGACGGTTTTCATTTTCAGGATTTGGTGAGGTTGGACCGGTAGAGCCACTACAGCCCCCAATATTATTCAGTGAAACCACAAAGAATTTTGCAGTATCAATGGCTTTGCCGGGACCAATACAGGCGTCCCACCAGCCGGCCTTTTTATCATCTTCATGATGATAACCTGCGGCATGATGATGACCAGAAAGGGCATGACAAATCAGAATGGCATTCGACTTGTCAGCATTTAAGGTACCGTAAGTTTCAACCATCAGTTCAAAACGGGGGAGGATGCGACCGCATTCAAGCTCTAACGGCTCTTCAAATTGGAACTTTTGTGGGACAACAATGCCCACTGAGTCAGCTGGAAAAGACACGGGGAGGATTCGCCTTAAAATCTTGAGTATGAATAATAAAAGGATACCACTAGCGGATATCCTTCTAAAGTCATTTTAGTGCTATGAATTATCGCTAATTCTAATACAGCCGGTTAGACCGCAGCAGCGATTACCTGATCAGTGCTTAATACACCTTGATCAATCAGACGGTTAGTCGATGCAAGAATTGCTTCGATCGAAGAGGTCACGATGTTGTCATGCACACCCGCACCAAAGGCAGACTTGCCAGTGCCTTTGACTTGCAGTTCAATCAAGGCCAAGGCTTTGGCATGCGCACCTGAACTGATGCTGCGCTCTTCATAGTTCACCACATCAATCGGTAACTGAAGTGCATCCAAGATTGCAGAAATTGGACCATTGCCTTCACCGCGAACACGGCGGGACTGACCCTCAACTTCAAGATCCAGCTCAATCACCTGATTGCCATTGTCATCCGATAACTTGTAGTTCTTAGTTGAGTAATGTACATGTTTAACATCGACATAAGTCTCTTTAAACAACTTCCAGATCTCGGTTGCAGAAATTTCAGTGCCTTGTTCATCGGTACGTTTTTGTACAATTTGCGAGAACTCGATTTGTAAACGACGTGGTAAAGTCACGTTGTAATTCGATTCTAACAAGTAGGCGATACCGCCTTTACCTGACTGTGAGTTAACGCGAATCACCGCATCATAGTCACGGCCCAAGTCTTTTGGATCGATTGGTAAATATGGCATATCCCACATTTCTTGGTCTTTCTGGAATTCGAAACCTTTTTTGATCGCATCCTGATGTGAGCCGGAGAATGCAGTAAAGACCAAATCACCTGCGTATGGATGACGTGGATGTACTGGCAAACCGGTACATTCTTCTACAGTCGCGATAATTTCATTGATATTGGAGAAATCCAGGTTTGGCGCAACACCCTGGGTATACATGTTCAAGGCAATCGCCGCCACATCGACGTTACCGGTACGCTCACCATTTCCGAAGACACAGCCTTCCACACGGTCAGCACCAGCCATGATCGCCAATTCAGATGCCGCGATGCCGCAACCACGGTCATTATGACAGTGCACTGAAATAATCACGCCGTCGCGGCGCTGGATATTGCGGTGCATCCATTCAATCTGATCGGCATAGACGTGTGGACCTGACACTTCCACTGTTGCTGGCAAGTTCAAGATCACTTTATTGGTCGGTGATGCTTCCCAGATCTCAGTCACTGCATCACAGACATCTTTCGCGACTTCCAATTCAGTTGCAGTGAAACATTCCGGGCTGTACTGGAAGACAAATTCAGTTTCAGGCTGTTTTGCGGCATATTCTTTGACTTTTTGTGCGGCATTGACGGCTAATTGTTTTGCGCCCGCTACATCTACATTTAAGACTTTCTCGCGGAAAGTCGGTGAATTGGAGTTGTAGATATGCACAATGGCACGTTTTGCACCCTGTAAAGATTCAAAGGTACGAGCAATTAAATGATCACGGGCTTGAACCAAAACTTCGATATAAACATCTTCAGGAATATGATCTTCTTCAATCAATTTACGAGTGAAATCAAAGTCAATTTGCGATGCTGAAGGGAAACCAATTTCAATATGCTTGAAACCGATTTTCACCAACATCTGGAACATCTTGAATTTTTGCTCCATGTTCATTGGCTCGAAGATCGCCTGGTTACCATCACGCAGGTCAGTACTCATCCAGATTGGCGCTTTGTTGATTTCATTGTTCGGCCATTGACGGTCTGGTAAGTCCACACGTTGATACATGCGACGGTATTTTTTACTTGGATCAGCCAACATCATGAGAGAGCTCCTTGTGTAACCTGATAGAGTCTGCGCTTGGTTGAAGCACTGGCAAAGGTTACCGAATAGATTGTGTCTATAATCGTCTACATACAGATTGGAACCAGCATTAAAACTAAAAATCTTCTGGAATATTTGGGATTTAGTTTTAATCAAAAAAACCTGCATGATCAACTTATAACTTTAAGTTTAATCCAGTTAAACCGAAAAGTTTTTGCTTTTTTAATAGATTTTAGTCGTATCTTAATAAAGATTTTCTTATAAGCTTTAAGTTTTGAAAAATATTCCCATATATTTTAAGTATAGTGTTTTATATTTTCTTGATTTTGAAATAAGCCGTTATTTTTTACACCCAATCATGCCATATCAGCCTATATTTTTAGAAAAAATAGCCCTAGATGGCTAAAGGCATTTAATCCGGGCAAGCTTTTAAAGCTCGGCCCATTTGCGCATGAGGTTGTGATACAAATTGGTCAGTTTCATAACTTCTGCATGCTGATCGCCCAGTTGCATTCTCAAGTTTTGAATGCTTTGATCCAGATTAAACAGCATATGCCGTTCTGCATCATCACGAATCATGCTTTGTATCCAGAAAAATGAGGCAATTCGGCAACCTGAGGTGATTGGGGTGACTTCATGCAAACTGGTGGATGGATACAGAATCATATCCCCGGCAGGCAGTTTTACTTCGTGATAGCCATAGGTGTCTTCAACCACCAGTTCACCACCGGCATATTCTTCAGGTTCACTCAAAAAAACCGTACAGGATAAGTCGGTTCTGAGACGTTCATTCGTGCCACGAATACGGCGAATGGAGTTGTCGACATGAAAGCCAAAAGCTTCGTTATTTTCATAACGGTTGAACAGAGGGGGAATGATATCGAGTGGAATCGCAGCCGATAGAAATAGCGGATGTTGACCCAATGATTCAAGAATAATATGACTTAAATGATGGGTCAGGGGATGATCTTCAGGCAATTGCTGATTCTGTTTCACGGTGGCAGAGAGTGTACCAGCAGTGACCTTGCCATTGACCCACTCAATCTTACTCATCTCCTCACGGAAATATTGCACCTGTTCTTTGCTCAGTACATTTGGAATATGATGCAGCACTGGAAACCCCTGAATAATCATATTTTAAAAATAACATAGCCCCCATCAGGAGGCTATGCGGTTGCATTGAATTAATATTTAAAGTTGACTGCCAGCACTGCGCTACGGCCTTCTGCTTCAGTGGCATAGTGAGAGGCGTAAGCTTTTGTGAAGTAACGTTCATCAGACAGGTTGTTGAGGTTTAATTGCAAATCAACGTTTTCATTCACGTTATAACGTGCCATGGCATCATAGCGAACATAGCCTGGAACATATTTGGTATTGGCTGCATCACCATAAACTTTATCCATCGCCACTGCACCAGCACCTAGGGTTAAAGCAGGAGTTATCGCATAGGTTGTCCAAAGAGTTGCAGAGTTTTTCGCAACGTTCTGAACTTGATTATCATTATTAGGACTAGTTTCATATACTGGTGGTTGACCTGAAGGAGCAGTATTCACAAAACCAGCGTCTACAATTTCACTATCTAAATAGGTATAACCCGCAGATACAGCCCATTTATCCGTGATATTACCGTTTACACCTAGCTCAAAACCGTCTACACGTGTTTCACCAATATTTCGTGTAAAACCATCAAAGTCAGTAGAGCGCGTATTCGTTTTCTCTGTGCGGAAAATAGCAGCGGTTAGATTTAATTTGTCATTAAATAAATCCCACTTTGTGCCAATTTCATATGTTTTAACTTCTTCTGGTTTTAGATTGTTGATCGCTTTGGCTTGTTCTTCAGTTGTATTTCTGCCAGGAACGGACAGTGATTCTGAACCATCAGCAGCGTCTACCCCAACTGGATTGGCGGAAGTTGCATAGCTTGCATAAATAGAACCGTTTTCCAGTGGTTTATATGTCACGCCCGCCTGGTAGTTAAAGAAATCACTGTCATTTGTATATTTAGTATCTGAAGCATGAATGTTTTGTTCAGTTTCAAATTTGTCCCAACGAAGACCTAGATCTAGTAACCACTGTGAATTTAATTCAATATTATCTAACAAGTAGATTCCGGTGCTTTCTGTTTCGGTTGTACTTGCTTTTTGCGCAGCTGTTATTGAGCCCAACCAAGAGTCTTTTGAGTTCGGGTTATATGCATTAGTACACCAGTTATTGGAGGTAGCATTCGTAAATGTGTTACATGCTTTACTTCCGCTAAGATTAGCTGGAAGAGTAGAAGTTGCCGCCTGACCTAAATCTGTAAGTAAATAATTTCCTTTATCAGATTCTTGTTTTGAATATTCAGTGCCTACATTAAAGCTATGTTTTAGCGTGCCGGTATTGAATTTACCTGTTAATGAAAGTTGATCACTAAAGGTATCTGTGTCCGTAATACGTGTATTTGCACGACGAACTACTTGTCCATTAGCAATATTTAATTTTGAATCATCTGGCTGAGTCCAGACATAATCATTTTTAGATTTTCCATACATAACCGTATTACTGATGGTTAGATTATCTGTTAAATCGTGCTCTAGTTTTAATGTGCCAACCTGATTTTCCTGTTTCTGGAAATCACGATCTAGCCAACCATAGTAAATACCTTGTTTAGCATTTAACGGTTTACCAGTAGCAGTATTATCTGCAGAATTCCAATATGGAACACCTGAATCAGGCGTGTCATCGGTTTTTAAGTAGTAATAACTTAGAGTCCCACGGGTAGGGGTGTCTAGACCAAAGCTAATACTCGGTGCAATACCGGCACGTTTATATTCGGCACCATTTTTCTGGCCTGCTTTTTCATTTTGATGCCCCATGACTGCAACACGTGCCGCAATACCATTACCAAAGTCTTTGTTACCATCTAAAGTAATACGTTGATAATTATCTGTGCCGCCAGCGACCGAACCTTCTAGAAAATCGCCTGCTTTAGCGACTTTAGAAATCATGTTGATGCTACCACCGGTCGCTCCTGCGCCGCCCATGGCAGACGCAGAACCTTTAGTCACTTCGACCTGTTCGACAGCAAACATTTCACGGTTTTGTGAAGTGGCATTACGAACGCCGTCTACATACAGGGAGCTTTCAGAGTTATAACCACGAATAAACGGACGATCGCCGTTTGGATTGCCCCCTTCACCTGCACCTAGGGTAATACCCGGCACAGTACGTAAAGCATCACTTAAAGTCGTCACTTGCGTATCTGCAATCAGCTGTTTTGAAATCACTGAAACTGATTTTGGTGTGTCGAGTAAAGGCGCAACAAATTTGCTATTCGCAGATTGATCTACTTTTAAGCTGGGTGCTTGTTCAGCTTTGACTTCTTGATGAATGGTGTCAAGTCGAACTACATTTTCTTCAGCAATTGCATGTGTTCCGACAATTGATAAAGACGAAACAATTGCAGAGGAAACGATTTTTTTACGTGTTTTAATGAAGGTCATGTTAAACCTAAGAAATGAATATTAAAAATGTATGCGAATAATAATGATTCTTGTTATTGTTTTTATCTTTTGATGATGGGAATTCATGATCTTTAAGAAAATGTTAAATGAGTTTTTAAATGTAATGATGTAACAATTTTAATTTAAGCTTATGTTTTTAATAAATATTGATAAATTAATCTGATTATTAATTTTTTATTGAGAATAATGATGTTTATGGAAGGGCATATATTGGCAAGACTTTTGGGCATGCTGCTCTGAGGACCAGAAAAAACCCTGCCGGAGGCAGGGTTTTGAGTTACGACGCGTGCATTAGAAGTCGTATGAAACAGATAACCAGTAGTTGCGACCTGGTAGGTATGTTCCCTCTAATCCTGACAAATACTTATAACTTTGAGTTGTTTCATTAGTGATGCCGTCTAAATACTCCACAGTTGTGTATTCTGTAAAGTCTTTATCCAAAAGGTTATTTACCGCCATATTGAAGCGTAATTGGTCATTTACTGTATAACTCGCGCCTAAATTAAACAGATTATAGCCTGCAAGTTTATTGCCTGATGCATTATAAATTGCTAAGTCTTCAGCATCTGTTGGTACTGATGTCGAACGAATACGGCTCGACTTATACTCCTGTTGTAACCAAAGATCAAAATTAGGATTAATGTGCCAAGTTGATGTTAAATTGAAGGCATTTCGTGGATTATTATTGTAGTAATTACCTTCAGCCTCTGGATTATTACTATCAGTGATTTTGCTTTTAGTATATGTATAAGCGGCTTTAATGTCCCATTCCGGTAGAATGTTATATTGGAGTGTGGTTTCTAGACCATACACTTCAGCTTCGTTCGCATTAATATTTTTTGAGCATGTTTTCCCTGTTGTGCAAAGAGGATGATCTTGGGCACTAACACTTACAATTGCATTTTCGATTTTATTATAGAAACCCGTGGCCGTAAATGTGATTTTATCATTTGGTTGAAGATTGAAACCCAGCTCATAGTTGGTTGATTCTTCAGGTTTTAAATCTGGGTTACCAAAAGTCCAATTTCTTCCTTGTCCACGAAGATCAATTAAATTATTTTCAAGAGCTTTTGCTGAAGGGACTTTATAACCAGTGCTGACACCACCTTTAACCGTTAAAATGTCATTGGTATTCCAAACTAAGTAAGCTCTTGGGCTGAAGTGTCCACCGAAACCAGAATGGTCTTCATAACGGCCCCCTAAAGTGAATCCGAGGTTGTCAAGAATACGCCATTCATCTTCAGCATAAAAAGCCCAAGATTTACTATCGAATTCATTTATACCTGTAATATGTTGGGCAATATTATCTTCGATAGTTTGCTCTTTGTATTGTGTACCGACGGTAAGTTTGTGATTGCCTAAATTTGAAATGATATGGCTGTCAGCAATGAGGTCTGTATTTTCTAAAGTACGATCGCTACCTATACGAGAGTCAGCAGCTTTAATTTCATCAGGTGTAAATGCGCCTGAAGGTAATGAACGACCTTTAGTTTTAGTTTCAGAATGACTAATATATGTTTTCCATAAGCCAAAATCATAATCCCCATCATGACCAACTGCGAATTGAGTACGATTAAACTCTAATTCATCTTTATAACCTGGCGCTTCTGGATACTTTATACCATCTAAAGTAAGCTCTTTAGTCCAGTCTAAATTACCTAGGCGACTGTCTTTGTTGTCATAAGTTTGACTAGAGTGGAATGTGTCGAACCAGAGCGAATTTTGATCATTAACCACTAGTGATAGTTTAGCGCCAACATCATAGTTGTCAGCTTTATTTGGGCGTGGATCTCTACCTGTTGAATCTTCCACAATACGTTCAGATTCTTGACGATCTAAATAAGAGCCACGAAGCTGTAACCCTAGTTTGTCATTAATTAGAGGGCCATTGAGTAAAAAGCTCGTTTTCCAAGAATCCGCTTCAGCACCATGTTCCATAACATTACCACTGACAGTAACGTTACCATTCCATTCATCTGATACTTTTTTAGTGATGATATTAATCACACCACCCATTGCATCTGAACCGTATAGTGTCGACATTGGCCCACGAATCACCTCAATACGCTCAATGGCTGAAAGGGGTGGCATAAAACCTGTTGAAGTTTCACCAAAACCATTGGGTGTTACATCAGTGGATGTCGTTTGACGGCGTCCATCGATGAGAATCAGTGTGTCATCGGCACCCATACCGCGCATACTAACGTTTAAGCCACCAGTTTTGCCTACACCATTACGTACATCAATTCCGGGAACATCTGCTAATAAATCAGCAATACTGGTTGCATTTTTCTTTTCAATATCTTCTTTTGTGACCACACTAATGGAAGCAGGGGCATTTTTAATATCTTGTTCATAACCCGCCGCTGAAACCACAATCGTAGACAATTGTGTTACTGGTACAGTGGTATTATTTGTTTCAGCATGTGCAGAAGCAGCTGTAACCCCAAGAATAGCCACTGCAAGTGGGCGAAGATTAAAATTACGCATAACCGAAATTCCGAGATGGAGAAAGTTAAAGATTCAAATCAAATTTCAGGAATATTAATGATAATATTTATCATTTGCAATAAAAATATACAATTCCTTCATTTCAATTTAATCGCCTGAATATTTGAAAAGATGCCAATTCAAGTAAAAAAAGGGTTTAAAAACTGGAACTCGCGCGTATTTTTTGTATATCCTTAAATGTTGTCATATAATGTGGCACATTTTTATAAACCTGTTATAACCTAATATATAGAGGAAGCCATGCAAGTAACTTCTGAAGCGGTTTCGGGCGTTGCCCGTCGTTTAAATGTTTCTGTACCGACGAGCCGTATTAATGAGCAATTTGAAGCTCGTTTAAAACGCACTGCTAAAACTGCGAAGATCAACGGCTTCCGTCCAGGTAAAGTGCCTGTAAACGTAGTTCGTCGTGAATACGGCGCGGGTATCTACCAAGAAGTAGTAAACGATATTATTCGTGACACAGTTTTCGAAGCAATCCAGCAAGAGAAAATCAATGCTGTGGGCATGCCAAACATCGAAAAAACTGAAATGAAAGACGACGCGCTGGTATATACAGCGACTGTTGAAGTTTATCCAGAAGTTGAAGTGAAATTCGAAGGTCTGGAAGTTGAACGTAAAGCAACTGAAGTCAACGATAAAGACGTTGAGAAGATGATCGAAAATCTTCAAAAACAACGTGCTGCTTGGGCTGAAACCAAAGGCATGGCTAAAAAAGACATGCAAGTGACTTTCGATTTTGAAGGTACGGTTGATGGCGAGAAATTTGAAGGCGGCGCTGCTGAAGACTTCAAACTTGTACTCGGTTCTGGCCGTATGATTCCTGGCTTCGAAGACGGCATCGTTGGTATGAAGAAAGGCGAAGAGAAAGTGATTGATGTAACTTTCCCTGAAGATTACCAAGCTGAAAACCTTGCTGGTAAACAAGCTCAATTCAAAATCACTGTGAAGCTTGTTGAAAAACAAAAACTTCCAGAAATTGATGCTGAATTCCTGGAAATCTTCGGTGTATCTGAAGAAGAAGGCGTTGAGAAGTTGAAAGCTGACGTTCGTAAAAACATGGAACGTGAAGTGAAAAACGGCCTGCGTAACCAGGTAAAAGGTGCGACTTTTGATGCGCTTGTTGCTGCAAACGAAGTTGAACTTCCAGCGGCTATGCTTGCTCAAGAAATTGACCGTCAACGTCAACAAATGATTCAGCAGTTCACTCAACAGTTCGGTGCTCAAGGTGCGCAAGCATTTGATTCAAGCATGCTTCCAGACGAATTGTTCAAAGAACAAGCTGAAAAATCTGTAAAACTTGGCGTATTGGTTAGCCGTGTTTTAGCTGATGCGAAAATCGAAGTAGATGCTGCACGTGTTGAAGCGTATATCCAAGACATGGCATCTTCTTATGAAGATCCAAACGAAGTGATCGAATACTTCAAAAACGATGCGCAACAACGTCAACAAATCGAAGCTGTTGTACTAGAAGACCAAGTTGTTGATTACATTTTGGCTTCTGCTAAAGTAACTGATGCGACTGTAAGCTATGAAGACTTATTGAAAGAGCAACAAGCTCGTCAACAAGGCTAATTTAGCTTTCGATAAAAAAGGCGCTTAATGCGCCTTTTTTTTCATATTGAGCGCTGAAAAAAGCATTTCTGTTTTTCACAAAACTAATGCAAAAAATATAATGGATTTGTTGGCGAATTTTTTGCAATTTCAGTGATTATCCCTCATATTGTGATTATGGGTTAGGTCACAAAAAATTTAGGAATAAATAAACGTATGTATGTTCCAACGATTGAAAACGCTTTAGTGCCAATGGTGGTAGAACAATCCTCTCGTGGTGAGCGTTCTTTTGATATTTATTCACGCCTTTTGCGTGAACGTGTAATTTTTATGACGGGCGAAGTTGAAGACAATATGGCGAACCTTATCGTTGCGCAAATGTTGTTTTTAGAGGCTGAAAATCCAGATAAAGATATTCATTTATATATCAACTCGCCAGGTGGTTCAGTGACTGCAGGTATGGCAATTTATGACACCATGCAGTTTATCAAACCTGACGTGGTGACCTATTGTATGGGGCAGGCAGCATCTATGGGTGCCTTCCTGCTCAATGCCGGAACTAAAGGTAAGCGTTACTGCTTAGAAAATGCCCGTGTTATGATTCATCAGCCACTCGGTGGTTTCCGTGGTCAGGCTTCGGATATTGAAATTCATGCCCGTGAAATTCTATTTATTAAAGAACGTTTAAATCGTTTAATGGCTGAACACAGCGGTCAGGAATACGAGAAAGTAGCACGCGATACAGACCGTGATAACTTTATGACTGCTCAGCAAGCGAAAGAATACGGTCTTGTGGACGAAGTTTTAACTAAACGTCCATAAGTTTTAAAGATTCAGATAGTGGAGTAAATATGTCCGAACATCCTCAAGGACAAAAGCATTGTTCATTTTGCGGTAAAACGCAGTCTGAAGTCGGGAAGCTGATTGCAGGCGAGGACGCATACATTTGTAACGAATGTGTGGACGTATGCTTAGATTTGGTTCAAACCAGTCAACAGGTGGAAACCAATGACTGGGCCAATCGTCCTTTGCCGAAACCACAGGAAATCCGTGCGGCCTTGGATCAATATGTCATTGGTCAGGATATCGCAAAAAAGACCTTGTCGGTTGCAGTGTATAACCATTACAAGCGCCTGAAAGTGCAGAATAATGGCAAAAAAGCTGACGATTCAGTTGAACTTTCAAAAAGTAATATCATGCTGGTCGGCCCGACGGGCTCAGGCAAAACCTTGCTTGCACAAACGCTTGCGCGCCTTCTTGATGTACCCTTTGCCATGGCAGATGCAACCACACTGACCGAAGCAGGTTATGTGGGTGAAGATGTAGAAAACATTGTACAGAAGCTTTTGCAAAAAGCCGATTACGATGTCGAGAGAGCACAGAAGGGCATTATCTATATCGACGAGATCGACAAGATTACCCGCAAGTCTGAAAATCCATCGATTACGCGTGATGTATCGGGTGAAGGCGTACAGCAGGCTTTATTGAAAATGATCGAAGGTACGGTTGCTTCGATTCCGCCCCAAGGTGGCCGTAAGCATCCGCAGCAAGAATTCATTCAGATTGATACATCCAACATTCTGTTTATCTGTGGTGGTGCATTCTCTGGACTTGAGAAAATTGTGCAGCAGCGTCAGGAAAAAGGTGGCATCGGATTTACCGCAGAAGTGCGTAAAAAAGATGAAACCAAGAAGCTGTCTGATCTGTTCCGTCAAGTTGAAGCAACTGACCTGGTAAAATTTGGTTTGATTCCAGAATTTATTGGTCGTTTGCCGGTGATTGCTACTTTGGATGAGTTAGATGAAGAAGCATTGATGCAGATTCTGACTGAGCCGAAGAACGCTTTGACCCGTCAGTACCAACATCTGTTTGATATGGAAGATGTGGATCTGGTCTTTGAAGAATCTGCTCTACGTGCCGTGGCTAAGAAAGCAGTTGAGCGTAATACAGGCGCACGTGGTCTACGTTCGATTCTGGAAAATTCATTGCTGGAAACCATGTATGACTTGCCAAGCCGTAGTGATGTCGGCACTGTGGTCGTCAATGAAGCGGTGATTAAAGGTGAAGCAGAGCCGGAATACCGTGCCGAGCGTCAGCCGCATGATCAGCAAGAGACAGCGACAAAAATAGATTTAAAAGTGGTGAATAGCAAATCTGCTTAATTGCTATTCGTCCGAAACGTGCGAAAACTCCGTGTTTTCGCAGGTTTTTTATTTCCAAAAATAAAGCTGGGTGTTAATCTGATTGACTAGGCGTGGATGCCTAAAACTTATAAAAAATAAATCGCAAAGCACTTGCATATAAAAGAATAAAGACGCAGTGAGGGATAAGCATGCGTGGAGTCGCAATTGTACTCATCAGCAGTTTGGCATTGCTGGGGTGTCATGGTAAGAAAGCCGTCGTTGAGCCTACACAGTCACTCAGCACTCTAAAAAATATTGATCTTGAAAAAAAACCGGGCTTTGTGGAACAGCATCGTATTGGTATGTTTACTATTGGTGGCTGGGTCAATCAAAAGCAGGGCAATCAGTTTCAAACGGTGAAACCACAACATGATCAAGCCGCCATCGTGTATTTATACCGTCCTGATTCCAGATGGAACCGTCAGGAAATTGTCGCTGCCAGCCTGTTTATCAATCAAGAACATATTCCAAGTCTTTTGCATAATCATTATTACTGGATTGAAGTTCCTACAGGAACATATCGTTTAAGGGTGGTGTTTCAAAAAGTATGCTGGCGTTAAACAAATCCGTTATTAAGGTAAAAGAAAGTCAAATCAAAGGCTTTAAAATGATTTTCAAGCTTTTTAGAAAAGTTGCAACTTCTCCTAAATCCACGC
>NZ_VPCG01000022.1:0-55087 GCF_013418355.1 Acinetobacter sp. YH12151
TCTTGACTCAAGCATTAATGCAGTACGATCTTCAAAGTTAAGATGATGGTATGACAATTTTATATACTCCATAAACCCTTTAAATTAATTAGGTGGTTTATGTCGCACTTCAAGTTTTACTCTGCCCAGCATCAAAAGCTAGCAATGAAGTTCAGTTTGACTTTGAATCTCTTAAAGTTGAGACAGCAACACCAGAGGTTGTTTCTTCTATCACACCGAATAGTCCAGAAACAGATTTTAATACCCAGATTGGCAAGAGCCAAATTCCTAATTTCGATCTCAAATTAGAGGTCAATAATGAACAGTTACCAACCACCACTGAAGAAATTACACCTCTGGATTTCTCATTTTCTATAGAAACTCCAGCGCCTGTCGCCGAAAAAACCTCAGAACCAGCAATTGAGTTTGATCTGTCTAGTCTTTCTGCTGCTGCACCTGTGAGTGAATCTGCGACACAGACAGACCTTTCATCAGGCTTAGACTTTAAATTAGATCATACAGAAACTAAACCTGCTGCAACAGGTGTTACTTTCGACATTCCTGCTACACCAGTTCAAACAGCAACAGACCAGCATGATCCACTGGTACAATCTTTCCCGGAATTACTGGACGTCAATGAGGCCAGTCTGAATCTGGATCTTGCGCAGCAATATATTCAGCTCGGTGCCTATGTTGCCGCACGTGAGATCATTGCAGAGCGAGAAGCTGAATATACGGCCGAGCAACAGCAACGCGCAGAGCAATTACTGAATCAAATCGCATCTTGATGCATTTCGATTTACACTAAAGCAGTCAAGGGTTGGCTGCTTTTTTTATGATGAAAAATATTGCATTAATTTATATGGGTGGCACATTCGGCTGTGTCGGCGATCCACTTGCCCCGATGTCTGCGGATTTATTTATTCCCAAGCTCGAACAGATACTCGCAGACCAATATTTCGTTGAATGCCACCGCGCACCAGCCATTAAAGACAGTAGTGCCTGCACAGCCGCGGACTGGCTGCAATTGGTGCAGTTTATTCAAAAACTGCAATCTCGAAAGATCCAATATTTTGTGATTATTCACGGTACAGATACTCTGAGTTATGCCAGTGCAGTCCTGGCACATTTTCTCGGCAACTCGGCACATGTGGTACTGACTGGTAGTCAATATCCGCTGCTGAATGCTCAGGGCAATGAGCAGCGCGAATTTAGTGATGCGCTGGATAATCTGAGGTTCGCCCTGGATTCTGTCAGCATGTGTACCGCAGGGGTCTATCTGGCTTTTCATCATCAACTAATGCATGCCCAGACGGCACTCAAACAGCATACCACCGAGTTAAATGCCTTCTCAGGTCTTGAGGCCAATATTACAATCCAGGCCAGTCAGCAGTGTTATCAAGTCAAAGCTGAAGATATTAGGAAAGCCGCTGGATTTAACTGCATGAGTATCATGATGCAACCGATTGATCTGGCCCAGCAACTGAACAACCTGCACAGCTTATTAGCCAGACCACCGCATTTTTTATTTCTGCAAGGTTTTGGCACGGGTAATCTCGCTGTCAATGAGGCCCTGATCGCACTCATTGATCAACTCTATGACCAAGGCTGTCTCTCTGTACTGACCACCCAGGTGCCTTTTGGCGCGACAGATCAGCGCTATGCCATTGCAGAATGGGTCAATCACTGCAAAATTCTGCTGAATGAAAGTTATGGCCATGCGGATCTGTATGCAAAAGCCCTGAAAATGTATTTACAATACGACACTGTAGAGCAATGGCATCGTCATTGGTACGATCAATAAGGTTTTGAGGTCATTATGCAACGTTTTGCGGTGGGAATTGAGTTTTGTGGGATGCATTATCGGGGATGGCAGACTCAACAGCCGGGTGTTGCAAGTGTGCAGGAAACCATTGAAAAGGTACTGAGCCGGGTTGCCGATCAACCGATTAGCCTACATGGTGCCGGACGTACCGATGCGGGGGTACATGCGACCAATATGGTGGCACATTTTGATAGCAATGCCATTCGTTCTGAACGTGGCTGGCTGATGGGTTGCAATAGCCAGTTGCCCAAAGATATCTCGATTCAGTGGATCAAAGAGATGGATCACAGCTTCCATGCCCGCTTTAAGGCTCAGGCACGCCGTTACCGCTATGTGGTCTATAATCATCCTGTGCGACCTGCCTTGCTGCATAAACAGGTCACCCATGTCTATGCTCCACTCGATATTGAACAGATGATGCTGTCTGCGAAAAAGTTTGAAGGTACACATAATTTTGAAAGCTTCCGTGCTGCAGCCTGCCAATCCAATCAACCGGTGCGCCATGTCAGCCACTGCCGTCTGATTCAGCATGGTCAGTATCTGGTACTGGATATTCAGGCCGATGGCTTTCTGCATCATATGGTGCGTAATATCATGGGCTGCCTACTGGAAATTGGTCAGGGCATGTATGCTGCCGATCATATTGATAGTATTTTCGCGGCCGAAGACCGCAAAGCTGCTGGCGTGACTGCGCCTGCCGATGGTTTATATTTTATTCATGCCGACTATCCGGAGCAGTTTGAATTGCCTAAATTACCGTTGGGGCCGCATTGGCTGAATCTGCCGGAATAATTTTTAAATTTTTTAGAATATTTACCTCCCCTAACTCCTTCTGAAAGGAGGGGAATTCCTCCCTTTTTAAAGGGAGGTTAGGAGGGATTTTTAACGCTGCTTGCGTTTCCGATATTCCACTGGCGTTTCATTGGTCCAGCGTTTAAAGGCACGATAAAACGTACTTGGTTCCGAGAATCCGGTCAGATAGACAATTCTTTCAACACTTTCAGTGGTACTCGCCAGCAAACGCTTGGCCAGACGACAGCGATAATCCGACAGAATCTGTTGAAAGCTGGTATGTGCTTCACTCAGTTGTGTTCTTAGGCGGCGTGGCGTGATGTTTAGCTGTGCAGCTACAGTTTCCAGTGTGGTTTCGCCACTTTCCAAAGTAGAGCCAATCGCACGACGAACTTCACCGACCAGATCATAACGCGCCAGTTCCTGCAGTTTTTCAATTGCAAGCTGCTCATGTAATTGTAAAAGCTCTGGTTCAGCCTGCCACAGCGGAAACTCTAAAATACTTGGATCGAAATAAAGTCGGGTTTCTTTTTGACCTAAGCTGACCGGACACTCATAAACCCGGAAATATTCCTCGTCAGGAGCACCTTTGGAAAAATTAAAATCGATATAAATCGGTTCAAAACGTCCTTCGGTAATAAATTTAAAGAAACGCAGTACACCCGACATGGCACACTCGGTAAAATGACGATTGACCAGACTTTCAGCAAAAGGCTGCTCGCCATTGGTTAAATAGCAGCGATCATCTTCGATCACCAACTTGGCAGCAAAGGCATCGCTGATCAGTCGTTGATAGGCCAAGGCACGTTTCAGTCCCTCACCAAAATTTTCAGATGAAACAAACAGGTGTTCAATCACCTGACCACGATACAGTGGTAAATGTTCGCCCAGATGCAAACCAATATCCGGGTCCTTACTGACTTCTTCAGCTGCCACCCAAAAGGCATACTGGGCACTCAGCGGCGTACGGTCATTGGCCTCGACCTGATTTAAAGCAACTCCTGCTTTGGTCAAAAGTTCTTCTGTCGGCAAACCCGCACGACGAATCGCCTGATAGCCCAAACGCAATACGACTGATGCATCCGTTAGCTGACTCACTCAAAAGCCTTCCTTGTATGTACTTCATTTATACTTAAAAAGATTAATTTTAGATTAACTGCGATTGACCAAACTGACAACAGAAACCGACATTTTTTTAGTTAAAAAGTTTATCCTGATCGTTCGCTTATTTTACTGACAGATGATCAGTCTAACGCCCGTTTCACCTTGTATTTTGCAAAAAAATTGACTATAATTTGCGCCTTTCCAATTTATTCATTCAGGTAGGCTATGGCCAATAAAGAGGAACTCATCGAGTTCGAAGGCGTTGTCACCGAGACGCTTCCTAATACTATGTTCCGTGTACGTTTAGAGAACGGTCACGAAGTGATTGCCCACATCTCTGGTAAAATGCGTAAACACTATATCCGTATTTTAACTGGCGACAGTGTGAAGGTTGAAATGACACCTTATGATTTGACCAAAGGTCGTATCACCTATCGTGCACGCTAAGTTTTAGCGCAAGCAAAAGCCACTTTTAGTGGCTTTTTTATTGCTTTAATTTTTTATTGAAAAATAAAATAATTTGACACTGAACTATAAACTCACGACTATTCATTTAATTAAAATAACATGTCTAAAAACCATGAATATGAAGTGCTTAGTCCTGCTGTGCAGCTTAATCCTCGTCGCCTGTGCCACAGGCGGCAAACATCACCTAAATCAGTCGCTACAACACTATGTCGGTCAAACTGCCGCACAGGTTCGCAGCCAGCTTGATCTGAGTGCAATGGGATTTAAAACCGCCCAGCAACCGATTCAGACAGCAGAGTTTCTCAGCTATACTATTTTCCGGGACATGAATATTCCGATGGGCACACCGAATATTAGTCAGAGTATCTCGATCGGTGCACCAATGCCTACGCCCTCAAATGGCGGTTATAACATCGAGATGAAATGCCAAATCCGGTTTGAGCTGAAAGATGAAATTGTCCAATCCGTTCGCTATAGCGGCAGGGCTTGCTAAGCTGTCATCCTGTAGTCCAATTTCTTTGATGGATTGATGTTGAGCTAGCTCTCGCTCCCATCTGTACCGCGTGTCAAATTACAACAATACCAATCACACTTCCTGCCTACACTATTGATGAGTCGTTCCTGTGCAGGAGTGAAATGATGCGATTTTCCTATCTCCAACTATCGCTCGGTATTTTGGCCAGTATTTTAATAGCGGGCTGTGCACATTCGCTTAATATGGGCCAATCTGACCGCGAAGCCTATTTGCAGCAGTTTATTGGACAAAGCAGCCAGCTGATCGATCAAACTCTAGATCTAAAACGTTTAGGTTATCAGCAGGTCAGTGGGCCTGAACTCAGTGCCCAGCAATTAAGCTATGTGGTACAGCGCCCTGTTGCAATTCCTTTGCCTGTAGCACAGTTTCCGGCAGCAGGCGGTGCCGTACCTATTCCGGTTCCTGTGAGTCCTTCAGGTGGCTATGACGTCAATCTGCAATGTAAGATCATCTTCTTACTCAAAGATAATATTGCAACCGCAGTTCGTACTACAGGTCGAACCTGTTAACCTGAGCCAGATACGAGAAATCTGAGATAAAAAAACGCAGCCCAAAGCTGCGTTTTTTTATCATTTTTTTAATCAAAACGGACTTAGTTCAATGCAGCAACCACTGCCTGACCCATTTCAACTGTACCGACTTTGTGCATGCCTTCAGACATAATATCTGCTGTACGCAAGCCTTGATCCAAAACATTGCCTACGGCATCTTCAATCGCTTTGGCTGCAGCTTCTTCACGGAAAGTGTAGCGTAGCATCATCGCAACAGACAAAATTGTGGCCAATGGGTTCGCCAGGTTTTGACCCGCAATATCAGGGGCTGAACCATGACAAGGCTCATACATGCCTTTAGCATTTTCATCTAGCGAGGCTGATGGCAACATGCCGATTGAACCGGTAAGCATCGCTGCTTCGTCAGACAAGATATCACCGAACAGGTTAGAGGTGACAATCACGTCAAACTGTTTTGGCGCGCGCACCAGTTGCATCGCAGCATTGTCGACATACATATGTGACAAGTTAATTTCTGGATACTGTTCTTCTTTCAACGCAGTAACGGTTTGTTTCCACAACTCAGTGACTTCAAGTACGTTGGCTTTATCCACTGAACAGACCTTGGCACCGCGCAGCTTCGCCATTTCAAAGGCAACTTTGGCAATGCGTTTGATTTCAGATTCTGAATACACATCCGTGTTATAACCTTGCTTCTCGCCGTTTTCCAGTTCACGGATCCCACGTGGCTGACCGAAATAAATACCGCCCGTCAATTCACGCACGATCAGGATATCCAGACCTGCCACGATTTCAGGTTTCAGGCTTGAAGCATCAGCCAATTGTGGATAGAGAATCGCTGGGCGCAAGTTGGCAAACAGGTTCAGTTCGCTACGTAATTTTAATAAACCGCGTTCCGGACGGATTGAGCGCTCGATCGTATCCCATTTTGGCCCGCCGACGGCGCCCAATAAAATTGCATCGGCTTTTTTGGCCTGTTCTGAGGTCACTTCAGGATATGGTGAACCGTAGGCATCAATTGCCGCACCACCGAGTAAACCCTGTTCCCATGTCAAATCGAGATTAAATTTTTCATTTACACGATCCAGTACCTGCTCTGCCGCTTTGACAATTTCAGGACCGATGCCATCACCAGCTAAAATCAAAATTTGTTTAGACATGAGATTTTCCGTTTAAAGCGTCAGATTCAGACCTGACAAAGGTTAAATTTTCTTTTCTACAAACTCTGCAATGCCGTTGACCACATTATAAGGTTTGCAAAAACGACGAATGGTTTTTTGCTCTTGCAATAAATCCACGCAAAGCGGATCAGGTGCAGAGGCATTTAATAAACTGCTGCTACGCGCACTACGGTCGCGGAACATTTTCAAGGTATAAGTTTTGTTGGCCTGAAAGCGATGAAACACATGTAAAATTTCCGCTTTATCCTTACTGATTGGATAAAAACGGACGACTAATTCATGCTGTCCTGCGGGTACTGACAAGTAAATCGGATTGGCCTGATTCAAATTCTTAGCCTGCAAACGTACCAGTTTTTGCTTTCGCGCCTCATTACTGAGGCGGCCATTGTCGTTATTGACAATGATGGTCTGGTTTAAGCGCTCGAACTGGCAATCCGATGTTCCTTTACAGTAAATCAACGCATTGTTTTTGCTTTCGGCATTTTCTTTGGCATGTTTGAGCTTCATGGTATCGATGCTTTGACATGCAGTCATCAGCACCGACACCGTACTTAAAGCAAGCCACTGTTTCCAATAATTCGCCATAATGTCTGTCTTACCCAATCAAAAAACCCAATAATCTTCCGATATTAGCAAGGGCATCGCAGTCATGCTATGACAATTTTCGCTGATTTAGCCCTGAATTTCGGCAAATACCCATGGACGTGATTGTTTGGTTTTTTCCTCATAAGCACGAATGTCATCCGCAGCTTGTAAAGTTAAACCAATATCATCCAGACCATTTAACAGGCAATGCTTACGAAATGGATCGACTTCAAATTGAAAGCTTTTACCATTTGGTGTGCGTACTTCTTGTGCGTTCAAATCGATGGTGAGTTGATAACCTTCAGTTGCAAAGCATTCTTTGAATAACTGATCAACAATCTCTTCAGACAAAATCACAGGCAACATGCCATTCTTAAAGCTGTTGTTATAGAAAATGTCGGCATAGCTTGGTGCAATCACGGTACGGAAACCGTATTCTTCCAATGCCCATGGCGCATGTTCACGACTAGAACCACAACCAAAGTTGGCGCGTGAAATCAAAATGCTCGCGCCTTGATAGCGAGGTTGGTTTAATGCAAAATCCTTGTTTAAAGGTCGTTTTGAGTTGTCTTGACCCAAATAGCCTTCATCCAGATAACGCAATTCATCAAATAAATTCGCACCAAAACCACTACGTTTGATCGATTTCAAAAACTGTTTTGGAATAATTAAATCGGTATCGACATTGGCCCGGTCTAATGGTGCAACGATACCTTGTTCAACGGTATATTTTTTCATTGTCTTTATTCCTAAAGAATGTCATCACTTTAAATCTACCCTAACCCCCTCTTTATTAAAGAGGGGAACTTCCCCCTTTTCTAAAAGAGGGACTGAGGGGGATTTTTAGAAACTACGCACATCAACAAAGTGACCGGCAATTGCCGCGGCGGCTGCCATTGCAGGGCTGACCAGATGCGTACGACCGCCATTGCCCTGACGACCTTCAAAGTTACGGTTAGACGTCGATGCACAATGCTCGCCCGGTTGTAACTTGTCAGCATTCATTGCCAGACACATTGAACAACCTGGTTCACGCCATTCAAAGCCGGCTTCTACAAACACTTTATCCAGGCCTTCAGCTTCTGCCTGGGCCTTGACCAGACCCGAACCCGGAACCACCATCGCCTGCTTGATGCTTGCCGCGACTTTACGACCTTTGATCACTTCAGCCGCAGCACGGATATCTTCAATACGCGAGTTGGTGCATGAGCCAATAAAGACACGGTCTAATTGAATTTCAGCCAAGGCCTGACCGGCATTTAAACCCATATATTGATAAGCACGGTTCCAGTCATTGCGTTGTACTTCGTCTTTGGCTTGTTGCAAAGTTGGTACTGCCTGAGACACTGGAATCACCATTTCAGGAGAGGTTCCCCAAGACACTTGCGGCTCGATCTCTTCGCCTTGCAAGACCACAACTGTATCAAAGTGTGCATCTTCATCCGAATGTAAGGTATTCCAATACACTACGGCCTGATCCCACTGTTCTGCAGTCGGTGCATAAGGACGGCCTTTAACATATTCGATGGTTTTGTCATCGACAGCGACCATACCTACGCGTGCACCGGCTTCGATTGCCATATTACACACGGTCATACGACCTTCAATCGACATGTCACGGAACACCTGACCGCCAAATTCAATCGCATGACCAGTACCCCCTGCTGTACCAATCTTGCCGATAATCGCCAAGACCACATCTTTCGGTGTCACGCCCTGACCCAACTGACCGTCAACGCGTACCAACATGTTTTTCATCTTCTTTTGAACCAGGCATTGGGTCGCCAATACATGTTCAACTTCTGAAGTACCGATACCATGCGCCAAACAACCGAAAGCACCATGGGTCGCAGTATGTGAATCACCACAGACCACGGTCATGCCCGGCAAGGTTAAACCTTGCTCAGGCCCAACCACATGCGCAATCCCCTGACGGATATCATTAATATCAAATTCAACAATATTAAAGGTCTTGCAGTTGTCGTCCAAGGTTTGTACCTGAATGCGCGAAGTTTCATCTTCAATGCCGGCAACACCCTGTTCACGCTCTTTTTTCGAGGTGGGTACGTTATGATCTGGTGTAGCAATGTTTGCGCTTAAACGCCATGGCTTGCGCCCGGCGAGTTGTAAACCTTCAAATGCCTGTGGCGACGTTACTTCATGTAATAAGTGACGGTCAATGTACAGTAAGGCAGAACCATCATCACGTTGTGTTACTAAATGGTCATCCCACAATTTATCATATAATGTTTTTGCTGGTTGGGTTGCGCCTGCCATGTCGATGTACTCCACTGGACTGGGTAAATTCTTGCTCTGATTTTGATTATATCGCTGCTGTCACATAAATCTAATTTATCATTTTTATTAGTTAAAAAACTTTTTGGAATCTTTCAAAAGCTGAATAAAATCATGATTTCGCTGCATTCCCATAAATCTACTTTTCCGATCAATTTATTAAAAATATTCGTTTTTACAAATTAAATGAGAATTATTATTATTCCTGCATAGACAGAGATTTATATTTTGAGGAACTTCGACATGGCACATATCCAACGTTTTGTAGACAATAATCAGCGTATGTTTAAAAAGACCTTCAGCTATTACATTATGCACATCACGGTGGCAATGATTGTCGGTTATTTGGTGACTGGCAGTTTGGCCATGGCAATTGCCTTAAGTTTATTGGAACCCACAGTACAGGCAGTTGCGTTCTTCTTCCACGAAAAAATTTGGGAGCGCAATATCGAACAGCAGAATGAGGACATCACCGCCTGATCTTTTCTGTCGATGTTCCTGACCAAAGACCATCTCATCCAAGAGGGTCTTTTTTTGACGCTATTTAAATCCCAAGGCTTTGAAAATGTTTAGTAATGCAGCAATGCAATACAAACAAGCGAATTATGCTTTGATTTATTCTTAAAAAATAACAATAATATAATTACACATAAAAATTCTTTATAGGTGATTAAGATGAATCTCGCAGCTTTTGAAGCCTTCGTAAAAGTCATGGAAACTGGTTCGATTTCTCTGGCCGCAGATCAGCTTTTTATTACCCAGCCTGCCGTCACCAAACGTATTCACAGTCTGGAAGAATATTTTGGGGTCAAACTGTTTGAATCCGCCGGACGTGGTGTACAAGCCACCCATGCCGCGCATTCGCTATTGCCTAAAGTGAAAAACTGGCTGAATGAACTCGGTGATATTCATTATACCTTGAGCCATGAACAGGGTCAGGTACAGGGAAAATTGAAAATCGGCACCAGCCATCATATTGGCCTGCATCATCTTCCAAGTCATTTGCGCCGCTATGTACAAGAATATCCGGATGTAAGGCTGGATGTACATTTTGTCGATTCCGAGCAGGCGCACGAACAAGTCATTGCCGGCGATCTGGAACTGGCATTTTTAACCTTGCCGCCACGGGGCGATGCACGTCTGAATTATGTCACCATCTGGAATGATCCTCTGGTCTTTGTAGTTGCACCCTTTCATCCACTGGCCCAGCAAAAAAATCTGTGCCTGGAAGATTTGCTGAATTACCCGAGCCTGCTACCGTCTTCACAAACCTATACCTCACAGATTACTTTGGCCGAGTTTGAAAAACAGGGCATTAAACCAAAAGTCAGCATGAGCAATAATCCGCTGGAATCAATCCGCATGCTGGTATCCATTGGTCTCGGCTGGTCTGTGCTGCCAAAAACTCTGGTCAATCACGATCTGCATCAGCTGGATATCAATCTGGAAATGAACCGCCGGCTAGGCATGGTCTGGCATCCGGGTCGTACTCAGTCCAAAGCGGCGCAAGCTCTGGTTCAACTTATGCAAAGTAGTTCCCTGCCTCTTTAATTCATTTCTAAAAATGCTGCATTCAAAACAGTGCAGCATTTTGTTACCTAAATACACCCATCTGGGGATTTCTTTCGCGTATTTTTAAGATAAATCTATTCTTTTGCGATGCAGAGGAATACTTAAAATTATTCGATGGAGCCTGACGGATGCAGCTCGATTCTCCCCTAAAACCCCTCTCTCAAGATAAAACAAATGCCAGCAGCCTATGGCTTTCGGCCAAACCGATGCTGTTGCCTACACCTGCGCTTGATTTTGCCGACGAACAGACAGCGCGACACAGCCTACGTGATTACTTCCTGAATACCTTTGATACCTATGAGCAGTTATTTGAATGCCTCAAGCATGAAGATGCTTTTTTTATCAAGCCAATTAATTTGCGTCATCCGCTGATTTTTTATTTTGGTCATACCGCGACTTTTTTTGTCAATAAACTGCTGCTGAGCAAACTCATTACTGAACGTCTGAATCCGCATTTTGAAAGTATTTTTGCGATCGGGGTTGATGAAATGAGTTGGGATGATCTAGATGAAGTGCATTATGACTGGCCGACTGTGCAGGCAGTCCGGGATTATCGACATCAGGTACGCGCGCTGATTCTGAACATTGTTGAGCATGCCCCGCTGAATCTGCCCTTAAACTGGCACAATCCGTGGTGGACGCTGATTATGGGCATCGAACATGAACGGATTCATCTGGAAACGTCATCGGTGCTGATTCGTCAGCATGCTTTAGAACATGTACACCAGCATCCGCAGTGGCGTGCCAATATCATTACCGGCATTGCCCCGGAAAATAGTTTGATTGCTGTGCCTGAAGGCCAGGTACATCTACAGAAAGATTTTAACCATCCTTTTTATGGCTGGGACAATGAATACGGCCAGCATGAAGCCGAAGTTGCAGCCTTTGAAGCTGCAAAATATCTGGTGTCGAATCAGGAGTTTCTGGCCTTTGTCGAAGCAGATGGCTACCAGACCGGACACTACTGGAGTGAAGAAGGCTTAGGCTGGCTACAATTTTCACAAGCGACTCATCCGTGTTTTTGGCGCAAGACTGAACTCGGCTGGTCACTGCGCCTGATGCTGGAAGAAGTCCCCATGCCCTGGGATTGGCCGGTAGACGTAAATTATCATGAAGCCAAAGCCTTTTGTCAGTGGAAATCGCAACAGCTTGAAAAAACCATTCGTTTACCGACTGAGGATGAATGGTATCGCCTGTATGCGGTTTCAGACCTGGATCCAGATTTACCCAGTCCTGAACAGGCCAATATCGAATTGAAATATGGCACCAGTTCCTGCCCGGTCGATCATTTTCGGCAGGGCGATTTCTATGATATTCAGGGCAATGTCTGGCAATGGACTGAAACGCCAATCTATCCGTTTCAGGGCTTTCAGGTGCATCCTCTTTATGATGATTTTAGTACCCCGACCTTTGACGGGCGCCATAATATTATTAAAGGTGGCTCCTGGATTTCAGCAGGCAATGAAGCCCTGCACAGCGCACGTTATGCTTTTAGACGGCATTTCTTTCAACACGCTGGCTTCCGCTATGTCGCCTCTGATCAAGCCTTGCAACAGTTTCCTTCACAGTATGAAAGCGACCAGTTGGTGTCTCAATATCTGGAGTTTCAGTACGGCGCCGAATACTTTGGCATCGCCAATTTTGCCAAAACATTGGTGCAGCTGGCGCAGCCGTATTTCCGAGAAACTGCATGTAAAAGTGCTCTGGATATTGGCTGTGCTACTGGCCGCGCCAGCTTTGAACTGGCACACTATTTTGATCAGGTCACCGGTCTGGATTTTTCTGCACGCTTTATTCAGCAAGCCGTCTTTCTGGCCCAAGGTCACCGAATCCGTTATCAGCTCCCCACAGAAGGTGAATTAAGCGAAGAGAAAATCTGCTCGCTTGAGGATTTCGCTTTGGATCAGCTTGCCTCTAAAGTGGAATTTTTTCAGGCCGATGCCTGTAATCTGAAAGCACATTTTAGTGGCTATTATTTTATTCTGGCAGCAAATCTGATCGACCGGCTGCATCATCCCAAAGACTTTTTGATGCAGATCCATCAACGGATAAATATGGGTGGAATTCTACTGCTCAGTTCGCCTTATACCTGGCTGGAAGAACATACTGCACGTGATGAATGGCTGGGCGGCTTCAAGCAGGCAGACAGAGAGGTCACTACACTGGAGGGAATCTCGGAAATATTAAAGGCTCATTTTGAGCTGGTGACCCAGCCCCAGGATGTGCCTTTTGTTATTCGTGAAACCGCCAGAAAATATCAACATAGCTTGTCACAAGTCAGCATCTGGCGACGCACTCACTAAAGCCTTCAAGCTAAAAAAGCCAATCATTCGATTGGCTTTTATTTCATCCTTCACTGGTTGAGTTTTCATGCAGGGATTCATTGAGTTGATCCACCACAATGGCCCATGAACCATCAGATGCAATTTTTTCGGTTAAAAACTGACGTTGTGCTTCTGACCAGTACGGTGCATCGAGCAAAGTCAGATCTTTATGCAGTTGATGTTCGTGAATAAACTTTTCAATGCCTTCCTGAGTGGCATCCAAGCCAAGCTGCTGAAACAGATGTGTCATACGCGGTCGAACGTGAGTCATAGCATTACACCTCAAACTTTTCCATTATTTTCATGTCCTGTTTTTTGAGCATAACATGTCCGAGGCAAGCGGACTGTGAAAAAACATTAACACTTATATTGAATTCGGGCAGATAAAAAAGCACAACCGAAGTTGTGCTGGATCAATCAGATGGATAAAATGCAATCAGTTAAATCGACCAGTCCTGTATATTCCAGCCCTGCGCTTTGGCTAAAACTTCAAGGCGGTCATCCGGATTCACTGCAATGGCATGATCGGCATATTCCAGCAAGAAACGGTCATTAATCGAATCTGAATAGGCCCAAGACTCGGTCACATCGCGACCTTGCAGCCACTGTTCCAGACGCACCAGCTTGCCTTGTTGATAACACGCGGTATTGATCACTTTTCCGGTATATTTGCCATCGAGTACTTCAGCATTGGTGGCAATAATTTCAGTAATGCCGAATTCACGAAAAATTGGTGCAGTAATAAAATCCGAAGTCGCGGTAATCCCGACCAGAGCATGACCGGCGTCTTTATGCCGTTGAATGGCCTTAAAACCTTCTGGACGCATTTGCGGGCGAATCACCTTTTGCATAAACAGCTGGTGCAACTCGGTTAAATAAGCATGCTCATGTTGAGTCAGAAACTGGAACACAAATTCATTATAGGCATAGGGGTCTAACTGACCTTTTTTATAGTCGTCATAGAACTTGTCATTCATGGCACGATGCTGCACCGGATCGACCAGGCCCTCGCTGACCAGAAACTCTCCCCAAGAATGATCCGAATCCGTGTTTAACAAGGTGTGATCGAGATCAAATAGCGCCAATTTCATGAAAATACTCGTAAAAACTGAAATTTAAGAAAAAAATTGTAAATCTATCTCCGCTAGTCGATAGAAATTCGTTAAGATCATAGCAATTTTAACATTTTTAAACTTTGCTTTTTTCGAGTTGGATAAAGAAATAACGCTCCCCGATGGCAAAGGTATAAATTAAACAATTTTTAGGTAGCCAAATGATCGACTCTGAGGGTTTCCGACCAAATGTCGGGATCATTTTGGCAAACGATGCTGGACAAGTTTTATGGGCAAAACGCATTGGTCATAATGCATGGCAATTTCCACAAGGAGGTATCCAATATGGAGAAACCCCTGAGCAGGCACTCTATCGTGAGCTGAGAGAAGAAGTTGGCTTATTGCCCGAACACGTCCAGATCATCGCGCAAACCAAAGGCTGGTTGCGCTATCGTTTGCCGCATCGATACATACGACCGGACTCCGATCCGGTGTGCATCGGTCAAAAACAAAAGTGGTTTTTACTCAAACTCACGGCCCCCGTTCAGCATATTCAGTTGAATCTGTCTGATCCGCCGGAATTTGATCAATGGCAATGGGTCAGTTACTGGTATCCATTAGGTCAAGTCGTGAATTTCAAACGTGATGTTTATCGCAAAGCCCTGGTGGAGTTGTGTCAGCAGCTACCCCAGCAAAAACCTTAAAAAATCGCATAAATCATGCAGATTTTTTGGTCGGCTATTGTTATAAATAAACGTATCACTGAAATTCTGAATAGACGGAGCAGACCTTATGTCGAATATGCAACTGGACACGTTGAGACGTATTGTTCAAGAGATCAATGCATCTGCCAGTTTGCATGAATCCCTCGATATCATGGTCAAGCATGTCGCGGACGCCATGCATGTCGATGTCTGCTCTATTTACCTTCTGGATGAACGTAACCAGCGTTATCTGCTGATGGCTTCCAAGGGCCTGAAGGCTGAGTCTGTAGGTCACGTATCGTTACAGACTGGCGAAGGTTTGGTGGGTCTGGTCGGCCAGCGTGAAGAAATTGTCAATCTGGACAATGCACCCAAACATGAACGCTTCCTGTTCCTGCCTGAAACCGGTGAAGAGCTGTATAACTCTTTTCTGGGCGTCCCGGTGATGTACCGCCGTAAGGTGATGGGTGTGTTGGTGGTTCAGAATAAAGAATCTCAAGATTTCTCTGAAGCCGCCGAATCATTTCTGGTCACACTGTGCGCGCAGCTCTCTGGCGTAATTGCCCATGCCCATGCGGTGGGCAATATTGATGTCTTCCGCAAGCCAAGTAACCTGCCTGCCTATAAAACCTTTCAGGGGGTGTCCGGTTCAGGCGGAATTGCCCTGGGCCGGGCCGTGATTCTCTACCCGCCAGCAGATCTGGCCGCTGTTCCCGATCGTGAAGCCGATGACATCAGCGAAGAACTACAATTATTAGACAGCGCCCTCAACTCAGTCCGTGAAGAAATCCAGTCGCTCGATGACAAGATGCAGGATGCGCTGATGGCCGAAGAACGCGCCCTCTTTAGCGTATTCTTGCGGATGCTGGATGAAAATGCCCTGCCGGCAGAAATCAAGACGCTCATTCGCGAAGGCCATTGGGCACAGGGTGCAGTGCGCATCGTGATTGATAGTCATGTGGCACAGTTTGCCCAGATGCAGGATGATTATTTACGTGAACGGGTGGCAGACTTAAAAGACTTGGGCCGCCGTATTCTGGCGCGTTTACAGGAAGCTGATGCCAGTCATCGTGAGCTGACCGATGAGAGTATTCTGATAGGGGAAGAGATTTCCACTGCAGCTCTGGTTGAACTGCCAGTGGATAAAATTGCTGCGATTGTCACCACTGAAGGTGCCATGAACTCGCATATGGTAATTGTGGCACGTGCCCTCGGCATTCCGACTGTGGTCGGTGTGACTGAACTGCCAATTAATACCCTGGATGATGTAGAAATGATCGTTGATGCGCATCAAGGCCGGGTCTTCATCAATCCGCCACGGCGTTTGCGCAGTCGCTATAAAGAAATTCAAAAAGAAGAAGAACAGATCGCCAAAGATCTGCGTCAGTACGAAACCAAAGATGCGATTACCCCGGATGGGGTAGCGGTAAAACTGTACGTCAACACCGGCCTGATGATCGATGTGGTCCGTGGCGTGCAACGTGGTGCCAAAGGCGTTGGTTTATACCGTTCTGAAATTCCATTTATGCTACGCGACCGCTTCCCGGGCGAAGAAGAACAGCGCGCGATTTATCGCCAGCAACTCACTCATTTTGCCAATAAACCGGTAGTGATGCGTACCCTGGACATTGGGGCAGACAAAGACCTGCCGTATTTTTCAATTGAAGAAGAAAATTCGGCACTGGGCTGGCGTGGCATTCGTTTTACCCTGGATCATCCGGAAATTTTTTCTTCACAAATTCGCGCCATGCTTAAAGCCAGTATCGGACTGAATAACCTGCATATTCTGTTGCCGATGGTGACCAGTGTCAGTGAGGTTGAAGAAGCCCTCTATTTACTGGAACGTGATCATGCGGCGATTCAGGAAGAAGAACAGGTCAAAGTGAACAAGCCAAAACTCGGCATCATGGTGGAAGTGCCGAGTGTGCTGCATCAGATTGATGAGTTTTCCGAACTGGTCGATTTCTTCTCGGTTGGCTCTAACGATTTGACTCAATATCTTTTGGCAGTCGATCGCAATAATCCGCGGGTTGCCAATGTCTATTCACATTTACATCCTGCCGTACTGCGTGCCCTGACCCGTCTGGTGCAGGACTGTCATCGTAATGAAAAACCGGTCAGTATCTGCGGTGAAATGGCAGGTGATCCGCTGTCTGCGGTTTTGCTCATGGCCATGGGCTTTAATACCCTGTCAATGAGTTCGAGTAATATCCTGAAGGTACGTAAAACCATTTGTCACGTGCCGATGAGTGATGCACAGGAATTGCTACAGCATGTGTTAAAAATGGACAATCCACTGATGGTAAAAAGCTGGCTGGAATATTATTTCAGAACCCATGGTTTGGGTGATATGGTGAAATCAGCCACGCGTATGGTGAGTGCCTAATCCGGGACTTTTCCAGTCCCTCGACGAGTGTAGAGGTGGTTATGGAATTTCTGGTTATCCTGTTCATGCTCATTGCGGTGTTCTATATTGTTATTATTGCACCTGCCTTGCGGGCCCGGAAAAATGCGGATTATTCCGGTTCATCTTATACACGTCCTGCCAGCGGCTATGCCGATCGGCCTAAAATGTCCCCTCTATTGGGCATCGAAATTTCAGCATCCCAGCGACGGCGTTTAGGCCGAAATGATCCCTCTGTGATAGCGGCCAAACTCTATCGTCAGCAAAAAGATCAATTTGCCAGTTTTCAGCAGGCCAGAACTGAACCTCACCCTGCACATTATGGACAGCCAAATCAGGGAAGACTGAATCAATTATTTAATGATTTTATACGAGATGAGCCAACAAATTCATCGCGGCGCTCCACTCAAAATACACAAAATCGTAGCAACCGCCCCGTTGCCCCGCTCTCTCCACTTGGAACCAACCCCAAACAGCCAACGCGTCATCCTCAACCACCTTACAGATCTTAAGCTGCCATTAAAAAAGGGCGATCTTCCATAGAATATCGCCCTTGTCTGTGCTTGTTGTAGCCACGTTTTGCATTTTTCTTTCGGTCTACAAAAACCTGACTTTTGTTGACTTCATGCATGTGTTTTGCCACAAAATTATGGATCACCACATGCTCGACTGTTTTCTTCTTGGCCATGTTGTACTTTCGCCTTTTAACTAGATTTTAGTGAGTTTCCACGCGAGTGGGAAAATAATGATACGCCATTTTGGACAATTTTCAAGCATATTTGCCAATGCTTTTTTTAAAAATAAAGACCATTTAAGCAGGATATTCTGTATACAAAAATGAGCACTATAGCCGGAAAACATGCTGATTACATTCAGCACTTTATGATGTTTTTCACACAGACAAAACCTAATCAAAAAAAGCATTTAAAATAAATCAGTTATAAGATTTATTTTAAACAGCACGATTCATCTATTAGTTTGATCCTTTGATAAAAACATATAAGGGACTTAAAGATTGTTATTTTCGTTTAATCCGATTCATTATTTGAGTTATCCAAAATATAGAGAATTTGATATTGTCAAAGAGTAGAAAACCGGCTACTTTTAAAAAGTAACCATTTAATTTTAAATATTTTAGACTTTATTAACTTTAAAAATATTTTTTGAGTGACATCACTCAATTATATCCTGTGAATTCCACTTTGTGCGCTAACAGTATTTATATCAAGATATTGAAAATAGAGTAAAACCTGATGCCCTTCGCAGATAACTCAATATTTTATAAATACTGGATAAACGCTACAAGATATTCAAAACTTGGAGAGGAAAAATGAGCCAAGATTTTAAAAAATGCCCTGTTACCCACCTGACCACTGAAGCGGGTGCGCCTGTGGTCGACAACCAGAACAGTATGACCGCAGGTGCACGTGGTCCATTACTTGCTCAGGATTTATGGCTGAATGAAAAACTGGCTAACTTTGTTCGCGAAGTGATTCCTGAGCGCCGTATGCATGCCAAAGGTTCAGGTGCTTTTGGTACATTTACCGTGACCCATGACATTAGCCAATATACCCGCGCTAAAATCTTCTCTGAAGTGGGCAAAAAAACTGAAATGTTTGCGCGTTTCTCTACCGTTGCCGGTGAACGTGGTGCTGCCGATGCAGAACGTGATATTCGTGGTTTTGCCCTGAAATTCTATACCGAAGAAGGTAACTGGGATTTGGTTGGTAACAACACACCAGTATTCTTCTTCCGCGACCCTCGCCAGTTCCCTGACCTGAATAAAGCAGTAAAACGCGACCCACGCACCAACTTGCGTAATGCGACCAATAACTGGGATTTCTGGACATTGCTGCCGGAAGCATTGCACCAAGTCACCATTGTGATGTCAGATCGTGGTATTCCAGTCGGTTATCGTCACATGCATGGTTTTGGTAGCCATACCTACAGCTTCATCAATGCCAACAATGAACGTTTCTGGGTGAAATTCCATTTCCGCACGCAACAAGGCATTCAAAACCTGACCGATGCCGAGGCAGCAGAACTGGTTGGTCGTGACCGCGAAAGCAGCCAGACTGACCTGTACAATGCGATTGAACGTGGGGACTTCCCGAAATGGACCCTGTTCGTACAAATCATGCCAGAACTTGAGGCAGAACAAGTACCATATCATCCATTTGACCTGACCAAAGTCTGGCCGAAGGGTGAATATCCACTGATTGAAGTGGGTGAATTTGAACTGAACCGCAACCCAGAAAACTACTTCCAGGATGTTGAACAAGCCGCCTTTGCACCAAGTAACCTTGTTCCGGGGATTAGCTACTCACCAGACCGCATGCTACAAGCGCGTTTAGTTAACTATGCCGATGCTGCACGTTACCGTGTAGGCGTGAATCATTCACAAATTCCAGTGAACGCAGCACGTTGTCCGGTGCACTCAAACCGTCGTGATGGCCAAGGTCGTATGGATGGCAACTATGGCAGCTTGCCACACTATGAGCCAAACAGCTTCCACCAATGGCAAGAACAGCCACAATACCGCGAACCGGCATTGAAAATTCGCGGTGATGCAGATTTCTGGGATTACCGTGCAGATGATAGCAACTATTTCAGCCAGCCACGCGCATTGTTCAACCTGATGAACCCTGAGCAAAAACAGGCCCTGTTTGATAACACCGCACGTGCGATGGGCGATGCTCTAGACTTCATTAAGTACCGTCATATCCGTAACTGTTATGCATGTGACCCAGCTTATGGTGAAGGCGTTGCTACTGCATTAGGCATGACGGTTGCTGATGCCCAAGCTGCTCGTGCAACTGATCCTGCACTGGGTCAGCCAGGTGTGCTGTAATCTTTGCCCTTAAAGATTCACTAAAAATATAAAGCAATAAAATACCCCTATTTCGATAGGGGCTTTTTTTAGTTTAGAGCCTTGAGAATTTAGCTAGTATAGCGCTTAAACAACACGCTATTTTCTTTAGCAATGTGTAAAAACACATCATCGACCAGTTCATGCAGTTTGGCATAGACCACTTTGACCGTTGGGCAGGCATAATCCGGCGGGGTAAAATGCCCGGTCAGTTCAATGATCTGTTTAATCAACTGGCCTGCGGCATCATGCTCATCTTCAAGTTCTGCAATTAAACTTTTAATTTTGTCTAAATCTGCTGCAGACTTTGTTTCAAGCCGCAAAGCTGGAAACAAAATTTTCTCTTCTTTGGCAAAGTGCTGTTCAAGTTCCATTTTAAGCAAGCTAAAACAACGATGCAGTGCCAATAAACGTTCTGGATCATGCTTAAAGTGCACCAGTAAAATTTTATTGACCAGTTCATCCAGCTCTTTCCAGAGCGCTCGTTCCGGCACATGATGAACAGAGAGAATTAAATCAATTAATTCCTGATCAGATGATTCACTGACTGGTACATCGGTCTGTTCCTGAGTTAAATACTGTTGATAGGCCTGCTGGATTTCATTTAAAAAATCGGCAGCAAGTCCGGTTTCCTGCATCGCGGTTTGTAAACTCCGATCGCCCTGACAGCAGTAATCTATCTGTAACGCATTCAGTCGCGGGGTAATGGCGGGAAAGAAAGTGACCAACTCGCCCAGTGTGGTCTGTTCAGTAATCTCTAATGTTCTGGTCATTCTATTATCCTTCTCATCTGTGCAACATGGTGGAATCTGAACCTGACGCGAAGCCTCTTTAAACCCTACCATACCCGCGATGCGGTGATCTGCTAAACAGGTCTAAACCTAACCCTCTGCCTATTCAACATTAGACAATAATCCGTTTGCCTTCACGTATGCAGTAAAATGGATTGATCAGCTTGGAAGAATGCTTGATGAGCTCATGCAATTCGTGTTCCGGTGCATCCCGGTCTTCATCCGTCAACTGGAAAGTCCGGTAATGAATCGCCAGGGAACATTTGGCCTGCAAGTCATGATGGGCATGGAAGGCATCTTCCGGATTCATATGGATGGCGCGCATCAGTTCACGCGGCTCATAAGCGCCAATCGGCAGCAAGGCAATTCGCGGTGCACCCAGACGTTTACGAATCTCTTTAAAATGCGAAGTATAACCGCTATCTCCGGCAAAGAAACAATGTTCCTTACCATGTAATAGAGAAAAGCCGCCCCAGAGCGCACAATTCTGATCGCGCATGCCACGACCTGAAGCATGTTGTGCCGGCGTATAAACAATCCGGATCTCTTCAAAAAATGCGTTTTCCCACCAGTCCATTTCATGCACGGTATAGTGTTCTGGCAAATACCAGGCATTGCCCAGACCGGTATAAATCGGCATCTGAAAAGCGTTATGCAGCCATTCCAGACTGGCCAGATCCATATGATCATAATGATTATGGCTGAGTAGTACCGCATCAATCTGCGGCAGTTCATCCAGGGCTATACCTGCCGGAATGACCCGTTGTGGGCCGGTAGAGGCTGAAGGGCTGGCATATTCTGCCCAGACCGGATCGGTGAGGAAATTATAGGGGCCGATCTGAATCAGTGTGGTGGAATGACCGATAAACCAGACTTGCCAGTCATCCAGAGCGGCTTCAGGACGCTGTTGTGGCAATGTGCGCGGACGAGAAAAAAACTCGGCACGTTCCTCGTCAAGATTGACATTCCAGGTCTTGGACTTCCGGGTAATGAGCCATTTATATAAATCGAAGCGACCGCGCGATAAAGTCGCATGTTCAAGATTACGAAACTGTTTGCCGTCGAAATGCGCTGAATGCAGATACTCGAATACTGGTTTAGACCAGAGATGTTTCCAACTGGATTCCGTGATTAACTGGAATTTTTTAGTTTTGAGAAGATCTTGCATAAACATCCACTATTTATTATTCGCTATATGCAAGACAGCAACCTCTTGAACTGTTCAAGCGGTGTATCTTTTAATTAGCATACAAACTAAAAACAGGCACACGCCAACATAGTATGAAATCCGTCACAGAAAATCATGTATGTTTTTGTTATTTTTAGCAAAAAAAGTACATTTCATCGGCCTTTTGACGGGTTGAATCCTTGGATGATCGAGCAAAAAATTGCTCATGCCTTTCTGTCTAAAAATACAAAATGATACAAAGCCCTCACCCTGCTCATTTTGGTATTCGCTTCAAATAACTTGATTTAAGCTTAGGGGCAGTAAACCTGTCAGCAGGGTTAATCTACAAAAAATTAGGGCAATAAAAAAGGGCTTTCGCCCTTTTAATTTTGATGGTTCTAAGGCTTGGAAAAATACTGCTCGCGCCACTCTTTCCAAAAGTACATCACGATCCCGAACATCACCACAGCAATACCGGCAAAAGCATGAGAGCTGATGATTTCATGGTTTAAGGTCGCTCCTAATACCAAAGCGATCACCGGTGTCATCACATTACTCAAGGAAACTGTCGAGGCATTTAAACGGCGAATCAGCCAGAAATAACACAACATGGCCACGATGGATGACAAAATCATGGTGAACAGGAAGCCAATGATGGCATGGGTACTCGGCATCTGTGTCGGGAAATGCTGCCAGATAAACGGCACTAAAATGAGTGAACCGGCCGCGGAAACCAGCAATGAACCTGTCGCTTGCGACATCGGGCTCAACGGTGCACTAATCTGTTTCACCCAGAAAATCGAGCTGATATAGGACACCATACTGATCAGCATCAGCACCACACCCCAAGGATTGACCTTGCTGTCGGCTGAATCGGCAAACACAAAACACAATCCCGCGACAGCCACCGCCATGCCCAGCCATTGCAGCCAGATCAGTTTATGGGTCTTTAAAATCACATGACCGATTAAACCGGCAATCAAGGGCGAGAAACCAAAGATCAGCGCCATCAAACCTGAGGTCAGATAGTTGGCAGCCAGATAAATAAATAACTGTGCACCTATTAAATTCAAACTGCCTGCCAGATAGCTTTTCAATGAGGTGCTGTCGAAAGGCAATGGGTCACGCATAACCTTCAGCAGAAACAGCGCAATGATTGAAGCACCGAAATAGCGAATAATGAGCACCCACATCGGGTGAATCTCGGCCACGCTCCAGACAATCGCGAGCGGTGTTGCCGCCCAGATCAGCACCAGCAAGGCATAAATGCTTGCCGTGACCACCATGGGAGATGAATTTGAATTCATAAAAGACTCAATTAAAGTTAATCAGAAAGAATTGAACTAACTTCTCGTTCAAATCCACAATCGACAATACTGATTGCGGCATGGATGCCGCCGCTAAACTGGGATATATGGACATATCCTCAGTTTAGAAAAAGATTTTTGTCACTTTTGACCTCTCAAAAGTGAGGCATTACCTACGCAAAGTAATACAAACCAAAACTGAAACTTGAGGTAGTGATCATATAGAGAGTATTCGATAAACATAAAAAACAGACCTATGCAAAACATAGATCTGTTCCAAGATATCTCAATACAACTTAAGCAATTTTGCGTAAGTCTTGTGCCAGATCCAAATGTTTTTCAGCTTCAAAAGCCGTATTCTTGCTGATCATTTTTTTCAGATGACGCATTTCTTTGGCCGCATTGACGGTAATACCGGCAACGATTTGACCATCTGTCACACCATACATCACAAATGAATTGTCTGCGCCTTTGGCTGCATCCATGTCGCCACGAACCAGCCATTGGGTCGCAGCCATATCACCGACAAACTGGAAGTTGATATTGAGCTGATCGGTCCAGAACCAGGCCGGATTGGCTTTTGGATGTTCGACACCCATGACATGACGCGCAAAAATGCCTGCCTGAAGATTGGCATTTTCCCAAGTCTCGACACGGCGGAATTCGCCGTCTTCACGAAGTTGTGTCGCGACATCGCCTGCTGCATAAATATCGGCATTTGAAGTCTGGCAGTTTTCATTGACCTTGATCGCAAGATCAGCATCTAAACCGGCTGCAATGGCAAGCTGTGCGTTTGGCACAATTCCGATTCCATAAACCACAGCATCAGCACATAACTCTTCGCCATCAGCTAAAGTCACCACAATTTCTTCACCATCTAAACGGCAAGCTGCAACTTGAGTATTTAAGCGAACATCTACGCCTGCCAGACGGTGTTGTTCAAGCAGAAATTCACTTAAAATATGCGGTGAACAACGCCCCATTACCATTGGTCCCTGCTCAAGCACAGTCACCTGACAGTCTTTGTAACGCGCAGAGGATGCCAGTTCAAGACCGATCACACCGCCACCGATCAGCAGGATACGTTGACCTGCTTGCAATACAGGAACCAATGCCTGTGAGTCTTCAAGGTTACGCAAGGTATAAACATGTTTGCCTAACGCATCGAAGTTTGGCAGACGGCGCGCGGCACCGCCTGTTGCGAGAAGCAATTTGTCATAAGCAACAACATCACCATTTTGAAGTTCAACCGTTTTCGCGGTCGCGTTGATTTGAGTCACGCCATTGCCACGAATGGTGGTCACGCCAAGATCAGCCAGTTTTTCTGCTGACAGAATTTCAATCTTGGTGTCCTCAGGTTTTAGAATCACATCTTTCGACAGTGGCGGACGCTCATAAGGAAGATGCGTTTCATCACCAATCAGAATGATTTTACCTGCGTACTTGTTGCCACGAAGTTCTAAAATCGCGCTTGCACCTGCCTGGCCAGCCCCTACAATTACGATGGTTTCGATGTTGCTCATGTCAATTAACCTTTTAACTCTGCAGATACGATGCCGAAGCCCGCAATCCATTCACTGATATCTTCATAGCAGTGTGTTGTCATGTCGTATTCGCCCATTTCGCTTAAGGCTGCAAATGCGGCCATCCAGGAACGGACTTCCTGACCACCACGACCGCCGTCACGACGAATTTCATCTTCTGTCATGGCTTCTAAGGTCGCAAAATCAGCGTTCTTGAAGGTTTCAAGCAGTGCACGATCCCATTCAGCATTTAAAGGAACTGCAACCGAAGTATCGCCTGCTGCCAGTTTCTGACCGACTGCAATGACTTTGCCCTGACGTGCTTCACGTGCTTCAGGCGTTGGATTACGACCTGCAATCAGGAATTCTTCTACTTGTGGTGGAACCGAACCCATTTGCGGTGTGGGTGGATCATGCGACAGACCACCTGTACCTAAAACAAGGACACGCTCATTTTCAAGGTTTAAAGATTTAATAAACTGACCTACAGCACGGCCCAAAGCAATGGTACGCTTGGGGGTTGGCATCGGTGCTGCAGCGCCATTAATAAAAATTGGAATCGTTGGATAACGATCGAGTTTGCCGTCACACAGGAAGTGCAATGGCTGAGTCACCCCATGATCCGCCTGCATACGGTAAGAATATGCAACGTCGACACCTTCATCGAGTACACGTCGAACCAAACCTAATGCTTTGTCTTCAGGTACATCGATGTGATCATTGTCTTTACCATAATCCCAGTCACCCGCAGCTTTGGCACGAATACCGACACAGAAACTTGGCATCAGGTCATAGAAGAAACCATTAAAATGGTCAGGACCAAAGGTGATAATCAGGGTTGGGTCGTAAGCTTTTACTTCAGCAGAGAGTTTTTCAAAAGCATCTCGAACAGCTTGTTCTTTACGCTTTTCCTGTGGTGAAGCAAATTCCATTAACGGACTGTGCGATGCACAAATAAGTTTAACGGCCATGAGAGACTCCAAAAAGGAAGACTTAAATCCTCCCCATCCTTCCTTTAAAAAGGAGGGAGATTTTCTCCCTCTTTTATAAAGAGGGGGAAGGGGAGATTTTTAAAAGCAGATTTTTATTCGTCAAAGAAACCGGCACGGGGCTGACGTAAGCCACGAATCCCCAGACCGCATTCTGCATTGATCAGAACGCCAGTCAAAGGACGGTTATTTTGACGAGATGCCAAGAGTACGTATGAACCTGTCATATCTTCCGGTTCAGGCAAGAAATTCAGTGGCATACCACGTGCAATTTTCTCAGGATCACGTGCATCGAGCAGGCCAACATTTTCCTGACCGAGCGACGCTGCGCCTTTGATATTCACATTCATACCTGACGGTGCAACCGCATTCACTCGTACTTTAGGCGCAAGCTCATAGGCCAATTCTTTCATAATACCCACCCCTGCATGCTTAGATGCAGTATATACAGGGCCTCCGCCAGCGGAGTACAGTGCCGAATTAGACAAAGTAAATATGATAGAACCTTCAGAAGCGATCAATGCCTCCAGTGCAGCCTTCGCGCCGAGAATGAGCGACTTGGTATTAATCCCCATAATCTCGTCAAAGGCTTTTTCCAGCTGCTCACCAGAGGTATTGACGATATCGGCATAATGATCCCAGATCCCGGCATTGCCGACGAAACAGTCGAGTTTGCCGAAACGCTCTACAGTGGCATTCACTGCACGAACGTTGTCTGCATAGCTGGCTACATCGCCTTCAATCGCAAGAACTTTACCGCCAAAGTGTTCGTTTAATGCTTCCACTTTTGCTTTTGAACGTTGAAGAACGGCAACTTGTGCACCTTCTTCCAGGAAACGTTCCACTAGCGCCCAGCCTAAGCCTGAACCACCACCGGTAATAAGTGCAACTTCGCCTTGTAGCCAACCCATGATTACTCTCCTGCCATCTCTACATATAATGCGCCGTCTTCAACCACTACCGGGAATGTTTGAATTGGATCAGTTGCTGGCAAGCAAAGTGCCTCACCTGTTTTCAAACAGAAACGTGCAGCATGAAGTGGACATTCCACTGTACCGTCGTCTTCCAGATAACCTTCAGACATAGACGCATTGCCGTGTGAACAGCGGTCGTTCATTGCGAAGAACTCACCACCGTTATTGAATACTGCCAATGCATCAATACCATTCACGCCGCAATCTACTTTTAGCGCTTCGCCTTCGTCTAATTCGTCAACTTGGCAAACAAAAATCTTATTCATTAGAAGAATACACTCAGGTTATGTGAGCTATAGGTCGCTTGATCCAGCATGATCTTACGGTTGAAGATCTGGAAGCCGAGGCCGCCTTCAACTTTACGGATCTTGTCATGGCGTTTACCGCAGTAAATGACAATGTCTTTCTCTTTTTGCGTACGATATAGCAAATAGGTTACATATACGTCGTATTCGCCTTCAACTTCAGCTGGCTCTACGATCACGTTGCTCACCATGTGAGTGGTACGTGATGGAGGCTCTTCAGCCCAAGCCATACCGGTTTCAAGACGTGCGACACGACGCTCTAAAAGGTCTTTGGTATCGTTGAATACCCAAGTCGTCGGTGGCTCAACTGAACGGCGACGGTCACGGGTTTGCGCGTTTGGTGTGGTACGTAGCGTATAAGAAATATCTTCAGCCAAGGTATCCAACCAATCGCGGAATTTCCAGTCGTCCAGCAATTTTGCTTCGCGATACAGGAACTGACTGATTTGATGATGAAGTTCTAAACTCACTTGACTCATTTCATAAGCTCCTTCTCGTATGCGTCAGCTGCTGCTTCAACGTCTTCCCATTTTTCATGGATCAATAAATCTGCCCAGCGGCGGTACATGCCACGTGCTGCAGTTTCAGAGAAAATATAGTTGGTGATCCCCGGAATACCGTCTTCACGGATTTTCTCGTTGCCTTTACCCATTTCCATAATGAGTTTGTTTTGACGGGCTTTATAACCACGTAAAACTTTTTGGATTTCGATCCAGTTTTCAGAGTCATCTTGCTCTAGGAAACCAGCAGGACCGAAAGCACGCGTTGCAGAACGTTCAAATGCTTCTTTGACTTCTTGCGATGCTTCAGCATCCGCAATACAGAATGCCCATACTTCAGTTTTGTTTGGACCACGTGGGTGCCATACACGAAGCGTTGCCGTACCGTTCAACCAAGACAAGGTCGGGAACATGGTGTTATGACCTGCAAGACGCAGGGCACGGACTTCACCTAAACGCTCTTTTACTTCTTCATAAGTTTCGCGGAAGTAGTTGGCTACTTCACCGTCGACCCATACGTTTGCATCTGGTTTTTCTGTAAAGAAGAAGCCTGAACCGTGACCACGTGAACCGTACTGAAGTGCATCTTTAGCCGTTTCCCAGACTGGACGAGCCGTTTGTGCAGCACCAAGTTTTTTCGATGCTTCATCATCTGGTTTTGCGCCAAGGACTTGGATCGCAGATGCATGAGAGAACAAGGCATGATATTGGTCAGATGCAAACTGTTCCGCTGCAAATTTCCAGTTACACTCGATTTCCCATTTGTGTACACCACCGATAATTTCTGTACCACCTGGACGACGGTCAAGTACACCATCTAGATACCAGGCGATATCGCCCATGTATTCTTCAAGATCAGGTGTGGTTTCATCCCAACAAGCGAATACCAGACCTTTGTAAGACTTGACACGATTCACTTCGACCAAGCCCCATTGCTCTTTACATGCACCTTGTGGGTAAGCACGTTCTTCAAGCGGAATGTCTTTTAAAGAACCGTCAATGCCATAAGACCAGCCGTGGTATGGGCAAGTGAATGCACGGGTATTACCACAGTCTGCGAAACTCACACGCATAGAGCGGTGACGGCACTGGTTTAAGAATGCTTTGATTGAGCCATCTTTTTGACGTGCCACGATGATCGGATCTTCACCCATATAGGTATTGAAGAAGTCACCCGCCTTTGGAATCTGGCTTTCATGACAAAGGAACAACCAAGTACGGCCAAAAACGCGTTCAAGTTCTAATTCGTAAATATCTGGATCTGTATAGATAGATGGAGTGATACGCCCATTTTGTGCATCGACTAAAGCGTCGATTTCACGCACATCAATTTTTCCACTCATGAAAAGCTCTCCTGTGACCCATCAAGGCACAAAGTAAATAGACTCAATTCGAATGGATAATGGATTTTGGATTGATTTTGGGGAAATATTTTTTTTGTTTCAATTAATAGCTTTAAGCAATTATTCCACGTGCTTGTTCTGATATTAAAACATTAATAAATATCTCAAGAGTATTTACTTTCTAAATATCAAAATAACCTTCACGACATAGTTGTTTATAGATTATACTTCTATGAAATTATAGTAAGACATTTTTTGGATTACTCTTCGGGCTGATGACATGGAATTACGACACCTTCGCTACTTTATCACCGTTGCTGAAGAACTGAACTTTAGTAAGGCAGCACTTAAACTTTATACGGCTCAACCCTCACTTAGCCAGCAAATCAAAGACCTGGAAGAAGATGTCGGCGTCAAGCTACTCAACCGAACCAAACGTAAAGTGGAGCTGACCGAAGAAGGTGCCGTATTTCTGGAACAGGCGCGCCTGACCCTGGCACAAGCAGACAAGGCCGTTGCCATGGCACGTCAGGTATCACAAGCCAAGCAGCAAATGCTACGGATTGGTTTTGTTCCGGTGGCCGAGATGAAAATCTTCCCGTATATCTTGCCAAATCTGCGTGTGCAAAATCCGGATTTAAAAATTGAATTGCTCAGCCTGAACAATAATGAACAAATGCGTCTGTTGAAAAAAGGTGATCTGGATCTGACTTTTACCCGTCATAACTTCAATAGTGATGAAATTGAAAGCCAGTTCGTGATTCGTGAACCGCTGATTTTTCTCCTGCCTAAAGATCACCCCTTAGCAAAATACGAAAGAATTCCTGTTAAAGCATTGAATGGTATTGATTTTATTATTCCATCAGCAGAGCAGTCCTTGACCCTGAACCAGGCTATTCTGGACTTTGCCAAAGCCAACGGCATTGAACTCAATATCGTGCAAAAGGCCGATAATATTTTATTTAATATCAACTCGATCGGAATGGGCCTAGGCTGTACCATTTTGCCTGGCTATATTGCACCACTAACCATGGACAATACCGTAATTCGCCCTCTGGACGTGGAACTGCCATATCTGGATCTGTATGTCAGTTACCACAAAAACAACAAATCCTATGCGGTAACCAAATTTCTTGAGCTATTAACCCGGGTGTTTTATCTAGATATTAACCGCGACGAACAGGACTAATCCCGCTCCATCTCCGATCAAGCATATGCCATTCAACTTTTGAGTGGCATGTGCTTTTTTGTTTTATCATTTTTTGCTAAAAAATTTATTTTAAATTCTATTTTTTGATAAAGGATCAATCTGTAGCTCCTTAATTGGTCGCCTGATCTGGGCTAATATTGCCTGTTTTTCACCCTAACCCCCCCTTCATTTACAACTTAAGTCTAATAAAAGTTAAGTCAGTTTTTTCTCGGCTTAAATTTAATAACTTGCTAAAAATAATTAGATTTTTACATCAACCTGTACAAATGAGAATCATATGCACTTAAGTACATTCTGTTCAATATTTTGCCCACAAAAAAAGGATGACCGAAGCCATCCCTTTTTAAAACACGGTAAAATTATTTTACGCCGTGAACAGCAAGATAGTTTTTGATCACAGTATTGAATTCGTCTGCTTTCTCAACTTGAGACCAGTGACCACATTGGCTGAAGATGTGCGCATCAGCATTTGGAACCACATTCAGGATGTCCCAAGTACGTGATACTGGAATGACCACGTCTTGCGTACCATGAATCAATAACACTGGCACAGTAATATCTTTCATTTTTTCGAAATCAAGCGGGAATTCGAAACGGTCACGGTCACGTGCGCCAACTACATCCATCAAACGATTTGATGCATAGTCATTTGCAGCAGAAGCAAAGCGAACTTTTACCAGTTCATCCGTGATCAAGTCTTTATTTACCACAAACATTGACAAGGTTTTCTTGATGCCTTCTTCAGTCAACACCGGGTTTGCGTGTGCTTTGAGTGCAGCAGTTTGTTTTGCACCGCCAGTACCCATAGATACGATACCCAAAACACGCTCTGGATAATCCAGTGCCAATTGGAATGCCAACCAACCACCTAAAGAGTTACCCACTAACCAGGTTTTTTCAATGCCAAGAGCATCTAGAGTACGGATCGCGTGATCAACCCAGGCACGGATACCATACGCAGTATTCGGTGCAACAACAGTTTGACCATAACCAATCGTGTCAATTGCGATACAACGTGCTTGTTCACCAATTGCAGGCAGGTTCAACCACCAGTTTGCAGCAGCAGATACACCAGTACCAGAACCATGAAGGAATAGAATTGGTGTACCTTCACCAATTTCGTGGTAGTGAGTCAACTCACCTTCTGCAGTTTCAATCCATTTGTCTTCTAAGCCAAAGAATGGATCTGTTTTATAATCAGGGATTTGAACAGTGCTCATGTTGATTCCTCGTACAGTCTTTAGCTTGCGTGTCCATCTATTCAGAGGTCGACGGCAAGTTGACTCTTTAAAAAATGAATTTTTACAGCTTTATATTAACCGCTTAGCACAGCTCAACTGATACAAAATTACGATTGCATACTATAAAAAATATATAATTTAAGATATTGTTTTGTATAATTATTTTTAAAATAATTCCTTATAAATATTCAGGTTTTAAATTTCAAAATGACATAAAAAAGAGCGGTATTGGTATACCGCTCTTTTAAATTCTCAATTTTAGAATTTATAGGTATAAGTTGTTGCAATACGATGTTCCTGCAAATCAAAGCCACCTGCAATATTGCCATAGTTGGTATCGATGAACATGTATTGGAGACCTAAGCCTTTTAATTTACCTTCAGGAACAACATAATTAACAATTACATTGTTTTCATCTTCCTTACCACGCTCATTGCCAGCACCATTATCTACGTCCCATCCTTCAAAATGACGTAAAGTTGCAGTTAAACCTTTCGCACCCAGCTCTGAGAAGTCATAGGTATAACCGAGACTCCATGATTTTTCGTCTTTACGAATAAAACTTGCTACAGACCAGTTGTCTAAATATGGTTGTGGAACCCATCCGCCCAGAGTCGGGAACATAGTGGCTCTCGTACCATGATCACCAAACATTTGTTGATAGCCCAACTGAACTGTATGAGCACCCTGATTTACTTTCAGGCCTGCAGAAACCGCCTGGCTATCGATATTGCCATAAAGTTTGTCACCAGATTCACTGTTATCAAAGTAACGAACGTGTCCATCGAGCTTAGTCTTTTCACCGACAGTTGTTTTATAATCTGTAGCTACATAATGCTGTTTATAGATATTGGTCACATCGGCATACCAATAGCTACCAGTAAATTTAGGTGTGAATTGATGGTCGATTCCTACGATATACATACCATCATCAGTGGATAGACCTGCAGCTTCAGCTTTAGCAAAATCATTTTGCGGGAACAGCGTTAAATTTTGATATTGATTATCATAACGCGCATTAATACCATCAATATAAGCCAAGGTCAGTTTAGTGTCTTTGATATCTTTAGATTCTAACCATGCGCCACTATAGGTCGTTAGCAATTGACGAGATGGATCAAAGAACACCACTGGTGACATGGGTTGTAAGTCACCTACTTTCAATTCAGTTTGACCAACTTTTGCTTTTAAGGTTACGCCCAACTTGGCATTATCACGTTCAGTCTTCTGATCTTTGTTGCTATATGGCATGTGAATATCATTCACATTATCAGGAGATTTCAAACCTACGGCATATTGTGCTAATACATCGGCACCTACCTGAACCCCACCACCGATATCGTGATAACCAGACTTAGCATCTAGTGTTACCGCTTGCGTCCAGTTACCATAGTTTTTTTGAGATTCATTATCATAATTACGTTCTAAATAAAAATTCTTAAATTTTAATTGAACGTTACTGTCGTCAATAAAATCAGCTTGAGCAGCTGTTGTTCCTAAAGTTGCTATCGCAGCAAACATTGCTATCCATAAGTTTTGACGACGCATCATGAGTTCCCCATTTAACAGATAAAATCTATGTCGCCATCATGCGCAAGTCGATTTAAATAAAAAATCCGACCACAGTATTAAGATTTTCTGCTTTCATCGGCCGATATTTCAGACCTCTCCTCAAGCAACCAATCGCTTAGATTTTAAAACGATTAATTAAAATAAAAAATTGACCAGATATTTAATTCAAACTTTTGTTTCTTCTATTAATAAGAGTAAATTTTTTAAAATCTTTCAGCAGCCATTTTTTATTTATCGTTTTTATGTTTAAGGAAAATATAAAGCCAAAATAATCGCCCTACAATATTATAACTAAAACATCTCACCCCAGAGTTTTAATATATTAATCAGTCTCATTTAAAATAAAAAAGCACCCAATTTGGATGCTTTTTTATCAAACTTATTTTAATACTGAGCGATTAAAAGTTAAGCTTGTAACTCACGCGCTTTAGACATGGTTAATGCTAAATCTTCAATCATGTCTTCCTGACCACCGACCGTACCACGACGACCAAGCTCCATCAGGATTTCACGTGCAGAAACGCCATATTTTGCTTCAGCGCGTTTAGCAAACAGCAGGAATGAAGAATACACACCCGCATAACCCAAAGTTGCTGCATCACGATCGGCACGGATCGGGTTGTGCATCATTGGAATGACCAGATCTTCAGCAACGTCTTGTACTTTGAACAAGTCAACGCCAGTGTCCATGCCCATACGGTTTGCAACCGCAATGAACAACTCAAGTGGTGTATTACCCGCACCCGCACCCAAACCTGCAGATGCCAAGTCAACACGTACTGCACCGGCTTGTACCGCAGCAACCGTATTCGATACACCCATACCCAAGTTATGGTGACCGTGGAAACCGAGCTCAATGCTTGGGTCCAAGTGTTGACGTAAATGACCAACACGATCGATGACATCTTGAGGAAGCATATAGCCTGCTGAGTCAGTGACATAGATACAGTTTGCACCGTAAGACACCATCTTGTTTGCTTCTTCAAGCAGTTTTTCAGGAGTCGCCATGTGAGCAAGCATTAGGAAGCCCACTGTGTCCATGTCTAACTTACGCGCAGCAGTGATGTGCTGTTCTGAGCAATCCGCTTCTGTACAGTGCGTTGCAACACGAATAGTAGAAACACCAATTTCATGCGCCATTTTTAAATGGTCAACCGTACCGATACCAGGTAGAAGTAATGCAGAAATTTTTGCATTCTTCATACGTGGTACAACAGCTGTTAAATATTCTTCGTCAGTCGCAGCAGCAAAACCGTAGTTGACGGATGAACCGCCAAGGCCGTCACCGTGCGTGACTTCAATTAAAGGTACGCCTGCATCATCAAGTGCTGTTGAAATCGCAATCATTTGCTCAACAGTGGTTTGATGGCGCTGTGGGTGCATACCATCACGCAAAGTCATATCATGAACAATAATCTTAGACATGTGGTTGCTCCTTAAGCGTCTTTATTGAATACGTGTTCTGCAAACATCTCTGCAGTACGTGCAGCAGCAGCAGTCATGATGTCAAGGTTACCCGCATATTTCGGCAGGAAATCACCAAGCCCTTCAACTTCTAAGTAAATTGACACGCGGTTGCCATCAAAAACTGGACCATTGACAAGCTTGTAACCCGGTACATATTTTTGAACTTCTTTAATCATTGCGTGTACAGATTCAGTGATCGCAGCTTGATCTGGCTCACCTTCTACCAGACAGTGAACTGTGTCACGCATCATCAGTGGTGGCTCAGCCGGGTTGATGATGATAATCGCTTTACCCTGTTTCGCGCCGCCCACTTTCTCAATGGCACCGGCAGTGGTACGGGTAAATTCATCAATGTTTTTACGTGTACCTGGACCTACTGATTTAGTCGATACCGTTGCAATGATCTCACCATATTCAACCGGTTGAACGCGAGAAACTGCAGCAACCATCGGAATCGTTGCCTGACCACCACAGGTGACCATGTTTACGTTTGGTACTTCGCCACCCGCAAGCAATGCTTCAAGGTTGACCGGTGGTACACAGAATGGACCGATCGCAGCAGGCGTTAAGTCAATCATCAGTACGCCAAGTTCATTGAGCTTGCGGCTGTTTTCAGCATGTACATAAGCAGACGTTGCATCGAATGCAATTTTAATATCATCTGCAATCACGTGAGGCAGAAGACCATCCACACCTTCAGCGGTGGTTTTTAAACCCATTTTTGCAGCACGTGCCAGACCTTCAGAGGTCGGGTCAATCCCCACCATCCACACTGGCTCTAACCATTCGCTGCGTTGTAACTTGTAAAGCAAATCCGTACCAATATTACCTGGACCGATCATTGCACATTTAATCTTTTTCATGAATGTACTCTCTTGGAATCTCGATTATTCAGCAGCAAATGCAGCTGTAACAGAACCGAAGCCTTCAATTTCAACTTTGAATTCATCGCCTGGTTGAGCCACAACCATAGGCCCTAAGGCACCTGTTAAGATAATGTCGCCTGCAAGTAATGGACGACCACGGCGTACCATTTCATCTGCCAGCCAAACTGCAGCATTGAGTGGATTGGCCAGACATGCTTTACCCACACCTTGAGACACAACTTCGTCACCACGGGTCATGACCATTTTGCAGTTCACCAGATCAAGGTTTTCAAGTTTTACAGGTTGAGAACCTAAAACGAATGCTGCGGAAGATGCGTTATCTGCAACTGTATCAATTAAACTGATTTTCCAGTTTTCGATCCGGCTATCGACCACTTCAACTGCAGGCAGGGCATAGTCAGTGGCACTGATGATGTCAGCATAGGTATGTTTTTCTTTGGTCAAATCCTGGTTAATCACCAATGCGATTTCCGCTTCAACCTTAGGTTGAATCAGCAGACCTGCAGGAATTACTTCACCATCGCCATAGGCCATATCAGCAAACAACATGCCGAAGTCAGGCTGATCTACGCCGAGTTGCGCTTGAACCACTTTAGAGGTTAAACCAATTTTACGGCCGACCAGACGGCGACCTTCAGACAAAGCGCGCTCGGTATTCACTTCTTGAACGGCATAGGCAATATCTACGTCAGCACTTTCACCACCCAGTTCTGGGCGAATCGGCGCGATCGCAGTTTGTGATAATTCAGCGCTACGAAGGGCTTGTGCAACTGATTCAACAACAGCAGAATTCGACATCAATGTTTCCTTAAACTGCAAAAATTAGGCTTATGCTGAGATCTAAGATGGACAGAAAATATGGACATGATCAGGCCGATAATCCGTCAGGATTACCTTTCTCAGAGCGAGCATAGGAATAAACAGTTTTAGAATGGGAAAAATACGGCTTTTATGCCAATAGTTATTTTATTTTTTGCTATAGCTATTATCTATAAAGAAAATCCATAAAAACCAAGACAAAACAAAATCTTAGTATTTAAAATACATCATCATTTAGCAGAAAAACTCTGCTAATCCGACCGAATAAAATCAACATAATTGTGACTTTAGACTAAAAGATAAGAGCAAATGCTTAAATCTGTAGCGCTCCCCGGCAGTTTTAAACCGGGGAAATACCATTTTTTACTGTAACCAAGATAATATATTAAATCACTTGTTTCCATTGGACTTTAGCCAACAATGCCGCATGTAAAGCGGTCACATCATCCACGATACAGACCGGATTGAATTGCGCCAAAAGCTCAGGTTCATGCACGCCATAGCTGACACCGACACTTGGCATGGCCATATTTTGTGCCATTTCCAGATCATAAGAAGTGTCACCGACCATAAGCGCATGTTTGGCCTGCACACCTGTTTCTGCCAGTATTTCTTCTAACATGAGTGGATCTGGTTTGGAACGGGTTTCACTGGCAGCACGCGTGGTCACAAACAGCTGCTCACTGTTGGTCTGCTTCAAGACACGATCCAGACCTTTACGGCTTTTACCCGTCGCCACAGCCAATTTCACGCCGTGTTGCTGCAAATCCGCAAGCATATGCGCCACCCCTTCAAACCAGGAATCTCCTGATGAGTTGGCAACATAATGATCGGAATAAGCCTGCAAAATATCCGTATGTAATTCTGGTACTGTCGGGAATAAACGCTGTGCAACTTCAGGTAAACCCAGTCCAATAATACTTTTCGCATCTGCATCCGTTAACGGCTGCTGAAACTGCTGTGCGGCAAACTGCAAACTCGCCACGATTTGACCGACTGAATCAAATAAAGTGCCATCCCAATCGAAAATGACCAATTTTACAGGTGAGTTCATAAAGATTTCCTAGATTTGATTCAAGGTTAGGTAGCTTTACCAACTCTCTCTAGCCCTCTCCTTGTAGAAGAGGGCTAGAGAGAGGTTTAATGCCTAAAATCTCCCCTAGCCCCTCTTTAAGAAAGAGGGGAATTCCCTCCTTTTTCAAAGGAGGGTTAGGGTGGATTGAATTTATTAAAAGAAAAAAAATAAGTCTTTACTGAGCCGTCGGCTTATCCGCTTTCTGTGCTCTTAACTGCGCCACCAGACTCTGCATATCTTCCGGCAAAGGTGCTTCAATCATGGCATAACCCGGAATCTCCAGACGCATGGCATGCAGACACAAGCGGCGCGGTTTCGGCCCGTTATAACCAGTTTCATGACCATATTTTTCATCGCCTACTAGCGGATGACCAATGCTCAAACCATGAACACGAATCTGATGGGTTCGACCAGAAAGCGGAGATGCATATACCAGTGTGGCATGCATAAAGCGTTCCTGCACATTCCACTGGGTTTTAGACTCTTTGCCTTCTTTCGGTGACACACAGACACGACGTTCACCATTGGCCAGCTCATAACGATGTAAAGGTGCATCAATCAGCTGTTTATCCAGACTGACCTGCCCTTTTACCACGGCGGCATAGGTTTTTTTGATTTTATGTTCACGCAGCATGTCCTGTAAGCTTTTCAGTACGCTACGTTTTTTCGAGATCATCACCAGACCAGACGTGTCACGGTCAATACGATGAATCAGTTCCAGATATTTTTTCCCAGTCGCTGCACGTAAGCCTTCGATCAGACCATATGCCACACCACTACCGCCATGTACCGCGATGCCCGAAGGTTTATTCACCACCATCAGACCTTCATCTTCATAGATCACGCGGGCCAACAAACCATTGGCAACCTTGTCAGAAATGGGCGCAGCAGATTCATCTTTTTGCTCATAACGGATCGGTGCAACACGAATCTGATCAGCAATCGCCAGTTTGGTTTCCGCCTTGATGCGTTTTTTATTGACGCGCACCTGGCCTTCACGAATCAGGCGATAGATACGGCTTTTTGGCACACCTTTCAAACGACTAAACAGGAAATTATCGATGCGTTGTCCATCTTGATGTTCATCCACTTCAAACCAAGTGACGTTTTGCCATTGTTGCGTAGAATTCATACAGTTACTATGACCCAAAAAATACTAAAATTGATTAAAAACTGATCACTTAGGTTATGCTTTACACAAGAAACATAAGCTTAGCCCATAGGCAGATGATGCAAGGTTTGATATAGTCAGCGCACGGAAACCATCGTTTGTGGGTAAAAGTTGAATCATTTCAGATTTTTCTGAACTTGATTGTTCAATTAAAGACTCACATGATACGGGAAGGTCCCCAAAGAATTATGCCGACGCCGAAGGCTTATTATATCGGCAAACAAAGCAAACTGTTGCGTTTAATTGTACCTCAGGTACATAAATCAGTTTGTCTTAAAAAATATGTCGCCAACTTTCGTTGGTTTTTAAACGTAAACTGATACACATCAGATTAGTCGCACCCTGAAGACGACTTCAGGCTACAGCGTCGATGCATTGGATCTGCACAGTTTGTAAAGATACGACGACAATTCCGTATCAAGACACTTTCTATAAAGAAGGGATGATCTTCGAGCAATGTGACAGTGAAAGTTACATACATCCAATGCACCGCTCGTCCGCCAGTGAAGCGTTCAGGTGACTTTAATCCGTTTAAAGATTGAAGCCGTATTGCCATCATCAATACGTGAATCAAAACCGAAGCCTATCTATACAAGTAGAAGCCGGTAAGAAAAGACTCAGACCACAATGAAATTCATTGCAGATTTGAGCCATTGATCCGTGATGTGTGATGTTCGCTACGTGTATAGCGATTTTTTGCTGTGTATCACTATAAGGTGTTACACCCATGAAACGTATGTTGATTAATGCAACACATGCCGAAGAAATTCGCGTTGCACTTGTCACTGGTCAGCGTCTTTACGATTTTGATTTAGAGAATCGTACCCGTGAACAAAAAAAATCCAATATCTATAAAGGTCACGTGACTCGCGTTGAGCCTTCTTTAGAAGCTGTATTCGTCGAATATGGTGCAGGTCGTCAAGGCTTCCTGTCGATGCGTGAAATTGCAAACTCATATTACAAAGCCGACCCTCGCCAGACCTCAAATATCCGTGAACTGATTACGGAAGGTACCGAGCTTTTGGTTCAGGTGGAAAAAGAAGAGCGTGGCAATAAAGGCGCTGCCCTGTCTACGTTTATTTCACTTGCTGGCCGTTACCTGGTTTTAATGCCAAACAACCCGAAAGGTGGTGGTATCAGCCGTCAAATTTCTGGTGCTGTGCGTGAAGAACTGAAAGAAATGCTGGCGACGCTTAACGTACCACGTGGCATGAGCGTGATTGTGCGTACTGCCGGCATCGGCCGTTCACAAGAAGAGCTGCAACTTGATCTGCAACATCTGCTTGACCTTTGGGCACAAATCCAGAAAACAGCAAGTTCTGGCCCATCTCCAATGTTGGTGCATCAGGAAGCGGGTGTGGTGACACGTGCCATTCGTGACTACCTGCGTGATGATGTTGCGGAAATTCTAATTGACTCTGAGCAAGCCTATAACGAAGCTTATAACTTCGTAAAAGCAGTGATGCCACGTCAACTCGACAAACTGAAAACCTATACCTTAAATGAGCCTTTATTTGCTCATTTCGCGATTGAAAGCCAGATTCAGACTGCCTATGAACGTGAAGTAAAACTCCCTTCTGGCGGTTCGATCGTCATCGATCAAACTGAAGCTTTGGTGTCGATTGACATCAACTCAGCAAAATCGACCCGCGGTAGCGATGTTGAAGATACTGCGCTGAACACCAATATTGAAGCTGCAGAAGAAATTGCGCGTCAACTCCGTTTACGCGATATCGGCGGCCTGGTGGTGATCGACTTTATCGACATGACCAAAGATCGCAACCAGCGTATGGTGGAAGCGAAACTTCGTGAAGCGACCCAGAGTGACCGTGCCCGTATTCAATTCGGTCAATTGTCACGTTTTGGCCTGATGGAAATGAGCCGTCAGCGTCTACGTCCTTCTCTTGAAGAAGCGACTGGCTATGTCTGCCCACGCTGTCATGGTACTGGCATGGTACGTGACTTGCGTTCACTTTCACTTTCAATCATGCGTAAAGTGGAAGAGATTGCGCTGCGTGAACGTCAAGGTGAAGTTCAGGTCGAAGTTCCGGTCGAAATTGCTGCATTCATGTTGAATGAAAAGCGTCATACCCTGGTATATCTGGAACAAACCTCGAATGTACGTGTGACAGTATTGCCGCATCCGCATCTAGAAACACCGCATTATGAAATTACCTATAATGCCGAAGGCTTTGCCCCAACCAGCTATGAACGTACCGAAGCGACCCGTTCAAGTGAAAAAGAATTGGGCTATGAGTCTTCTGAATGGCATCTAGAAGAAGAGCAGCATGCGCAACACGCAGCACCAGCGCCTTCACAGCCGCAACAAAACAACGGCCGTAATAACAATAAACGCCGCAATCCACAAAACCAGCCGGCTCAACCGCAAGTGGCACAGCAAACACCTGTACAGGCAGTAGCTCCAGTAGCTTCAAGCAGCCCATGTGCATGGTTAGAAAACCTGTTTGTACAAAAACAGGCAGCGACTGTTGATCCATCACGTACTGCCAATAATGCTGCAGCAGCGATTGAACAAATGATCAATGGCGGTGCGGTAAGTCGTGGCCAGTTCGGTCAGGTGGCTGCACCGGTTGCACAGCCAGCACCACAGCACGTAGCACAACCTGCTGCTGTATCAAGCAACAATAATGCTTACCTGGCACCATCGACTGTTGCACAAAAACAGGAACGTGATGCGGCAGAAAAACCGGCAGAGCGTGAAGAAAGGGCACCACGTCACAACAAGAAACCGCGCAACCCGAACCCGAAGCACAAAGAACCGCGCGAGCAGGTTCAGTCTGAAGCTCCTGCACCTCAGCAACATCAAGTGCATGAAGAAGTGGTTCAGGTGTCTCGTCAAGAACAACGCCATGAAGCACGTGAAAACAAGCGTCATTCTCGCCGTCAGCATCACAACGAGCCAGCGCAGCAAAATGATGTTCAGAACAATGAACAACAGCCACAACAGGCAATGCCGCGCCGTGACCGCCGCAACCAGCAACGTCCGGAACGCCCAAATCGCCACCGCGATCCAAGTGTTCTGAACGAACAAGCGCCTCAGGCAGCTCCTGCAGTTGTTGAAGCGCCGGCCGTCAATGACAAGCAGCTTCGTGTTGAATTGGTCGATGCACCCCGTACGGATGTGATGCCAACAGCAATGGTCGTAAATATTGACCAGGCAAAAAGCGAAATCGTGGCATTGAATGACAATGCTACAGTTGCAACGCCAGCAGTTGAAGTCACTGCACCGGCAGATGCGCCAGTTGAAGCGGCTGCAGCTGAAAATGTGGTTGAAGCCACCTTGACAGCTCCTGTGGAAGAAATTGTAGCGACTGAAGCAACGTCTGAAAAAACCCGGGCCAGCAACGATCCGCGTCAGCGTCGTCGCCAGCAGCGTGCAGCACAGTCGCAACAACCTGCAGCTCAGCAGTTAACACCGTCACAAGTGCCAACTTTGGGCCAGTTCACCATTGGTAGCCTGATTCGTCATGTCTATGGTGAAGACTGCTCAGTGCTGATCGAACAGTTTGGTTTATTACCAACCTTCAACCGTGCTTTAGAAAAGTTCACGAAAGAGTACAACGCGAGTCTGGTGGCTGCCGCAGCGCCTGCTGCTGCAGAGAAAAAACCGGTCACCCGTGATGTTGAAGTAACGGTAGCCAAGGTTGAAGCAGAGCCTGCTCCAGTCCTGGACCTGAACCCACCAAAACCGGTCTCAGACAAGCGTGTTGCCAACGATCCACGTGAGCGTCGCCGTTTGGCCAAACAGGCTGCGGAGCAGGCTTTGCAACAAGCCAAACAGCAGGCAAAGGTGGAAGCCGCGCCGTCAGTTGAAGCTGCGCCAGAACCTGTAGCAGTAGAAGCACCAGCTGAACCTGTTGAAGCAGCTGTAACTGAAGCACCTGTAGCATCGGAAGCAGTGGTTGAAACGACGGAAAATACTCAACCGACGGAACCAGCAACTGAAACCGCAGCACCAGTAGAAGTGACCACTGAAGTTGCACCAGCTGAAGTTCAGGTCGAAGAAGCTGCTCCAGCTGAAGCAAGTGCTGAAACAGAAGCGCCTGTGGCAAAAAGCAAAGATGTGGCAGAAGCGACCGTAGAGGAAGCTGAAGCCAGCGAAGCGGAAAAAGCCGAGAAGCAAGCTGCTCGCCCGCGTCGTCCACGTGGCCGTCCACCGAAAAAAGCCAATACTGCAACTGAGTCATAATTTGCCCAATTGCAGTCACATAAAAAAACCTAGTCATTTCGATGACTAGGTTTTTTTTGCTAGATTTGGTCAAAATAGGTAGATTGCACTAGCTTTTTAACGTTAAAAGATGGATAGCTTGTCTACTGTATATAAATTAAACCTATCGGATACGAAAAACAAATAGGATTCTCATGACCCAAATGAAACCGCACGATCTTATTGGTATTGCAGATGTCGCTGCCAAAATCCCGGCCTTCTTAATCAAAGTGCCTAATTTGCTGACTGGGCTAAGACAAGCTTATTTACGTACTCCGAATACACCGGCCGGTCTGGGTCTGGCTTTTGAAAAAGCTTCACAGCGTAATCCGGAAGGTATCGCTTTGCGTTTCGAAGATCAAAGCTATAGTTATACCGCTCTTAATGCCTGGGCCAACCAGATTGCACATTTTTATCTTTCCTTGGGTGCCAAAAAAGGTGATGTCGTGGCGCTGATGGTCGAGAACCGCCCTGAACTGATTGCCAGCGTACTCGGTCTGGCCAAACTTGGTGTCACCACGGCACTGGTCAATACCTCGCAAGTGGGTAAGGTGCTGACCCACAGTATCAACCTGGTCAAACCAATTGCGGTGATTGTCGGTGAAGAGTGCCGGAACGCGGTCAACGAGATTCGCGATGACCTCAATATTAGCAGTGATCGCCTGCATTGGTTTGCCGACCAAAATACTCAAGCCGATCCGGGTCAGGCGCCTGCAGGCTTTATCAATCTGGCTGAAAAAATCGATCTCTCCCCGAAATTCAATCCACCGACCACCCATTCGGTGCAAGGTAAAGATGGGCTGTTCTACATTTATACGTCGGGCACCACCGGCCTGCCTAAGGCAGTCATCTTTACCAACGGGCGCTGGACGCTGGCTTATGGCACCTATGGCCATGTGCTAAACCTGAAGAAAGATGATGTGATGTACTGCACCCTGCCGCTTTATCATGCCACAGGCATGGTGGTGTGCTGGTGTGGCGTGATTGCAGGTGCAGGAACGCTTGCGATTCGACGTAAATTCTCGACCTCCTCCTTCTGGAAAGATGTAAAGAAATTTGATGCCTCTGCGATTGGCTATGTCGGTGAGTTGTGCCGCTATCTGATGGATGCCCCTCCCTCTGAACTGGAAAAAGACCATCGGGTCACCCGAATGATTGGAAATGGCATGCGCCCGAATATCTGGGACAAGTTCAAATCCCGTTTTGGGATTCAGGAAGTGCTGGAATTGTATGCGTCCAGTGAAGGCAATGTCGGTTTTAGCAATATTTTCAATTTTGACAATACCGTCGGTTTCTCCCCGACACCCTATGCCATTATTGCCTTTGATAAAGATAAAAATGAACCGGTTCGGGATAACAAGGGTCACTGCAAACGGGTGAAAAAAGGTGAAACAGGTTTACTGATTGGTAAAATTACCCGTCGCTCACCCTTTGATGGTTATACCGACCCGGAAAAAAACAAGTCCGTGATCATGCAGGATGTATTTGGCAAAGGTGATGCTTATTTCAATACGGGCGATCTGGTACGTAATATCGGCTTTCGTCATGCCCAGTTTGTCGACCGCTTAGGTGATACTTTCCGCTGGAAAGGTGAAAATGTCTCGACCACCGAAGTCGAAAATATGCTCACCGAGTATGACAAAATTGTTGAAGCCGTGGTCTATGGCGTGGAAATCCCCAATACCAATGGTCGTGCCGGGATGGCAGCGCTGACCTTAAAACCAGACATGCAACTGGATCAAGAAGACCTGCAACAGATGGTCAGCACCTTTAAACAGTGCTTGCCTGCTTATGCCGTTCCGGTGTTTTTACGTATCCAGCAGCAAGTCGAAACGACAGGCACCTTTAAATACCAGAAAAACAGGTTGAAAGAGCAAGCATTTGATCCGAATAAAACCGATGAACGCCTGTTGGTTCTCTTACCAGGTGCAACGGCCTATTCTGAGCTCACAGCAGAGATTTTTGCCAACATTCAGGCCTACCAATATCGCTTCTAAGTACTGAAGTTGCCTATTTTTTGTTTAGATAAAGCACAATTGTTCTATTTATAATCAAACATGGGCAACTTTGTTATTTTTTGCTTGCGCTGAAATGAGATCTTGCTACAATACGCTCCATCAAACAAAGTGGTGCTTTAAGCTATTTAGCTTGACTTGCACTATACATTCAAACCTAGTTTGAATGCCGGTTCAGGGCCGTTAGCTCAGTTGGTAGAGCAGTGGACTTTTAATCCATTGGTCCCGCGTTCGAGTCGCGGACGGCCCACCATTTCTTTGATATCCCTTGATGGGCCGTTAGCTCAGTTGGTAGAGCAGTGGACTTTTAATCCATTGGTCCCGCGTTCGAGTCGCGGACGGCCCACCATCATTCTAAAACATCAGTTTTAGAAATCTCAATCAAATTCATTTTGATTACCCAGAATGGGCCGTTAGCTCAGTTGGTAGAGCAGTGGACTTTTAATCCATTGGTCCCGCGTTCGAGTCGCGGACGGCCCACCATTCTTTACTTAGAATGTCTTCTGAAACATCCCCTACACTATTTTCATTTGCTTTCTATCAGCTGCTATTATATTTTCACGCTTGGATTTTAGGCTGATTTGTCTTCAAAACTTGTTTTGATTTTTAAACAGTTATAAATAGTTTTCTTTAATCTAATTCTAAAAAAAAGAGCAGCGCCGTTTCTTATCGCATTATTTTCTAATATCAAATGTGGTGTCTTTTACCAGCTCATAAGCTTTAGAGGGTGCAGGATAGCCGCGATCAAATAATTCACGATTGATTCTTTCCTTTTCACTATAGATTTTGTCCAGATTCATCACCAGATGGTTCGAATCCTTAATCGTATAATAAAAGCTCGCCCCTTCTTTACGACTCACCACCACCTCGGTACGCTCCGGATTGATAAACCAACGGTCTTTGCGATAGGTGATATTGCTGGCAGTGCTACTTTTGGCATTATCAATAAACACTTTGCCATACTGCAAAATGCTGCGATGCACCGTACCATCCGGCATTAAGGTCAAAATAAATTCTGCCTTACCCTCATTGCAGGGCGCAAAGTTACCATCACAGTCGATCTCGGTATAATAGCGGCCGATAAAATCTTTGGCATAATCTGGTACGACGGCCAGATTTGACTCGGTTTCTGCCCGAAGGGTAGCTTGCCCTGCTACCTGAGTTAAAGATTTTGCACTCACCGGCACGACATCAGGCTGTGCATTCGCAGCGGAAATTTTCACCCCCTCCTGTCCTGATTCTGCCTGAAGCTCCTGCTCAGGCTTGACTTGATGGCGATCACAAGCCTGTAGTATGCCCATCCCCCCCAACATTAGGCCGAATTTAAAAAAACTGCTTAATGTACAACTTGATACATCCAATTTCATTTTAAAGCATACCTAAATTAGGAAACACAGCACGTACAGAGCACATTGCAAGCCAATGAACTTTACACAAGAGTTCAATAGAATTTTCACTATGTTAGTGGCTCTTAGAGCTGGATTTAATCTTTATTAACATTACTTAACGAATTTATTTGCAATCAGCACTTTAAAAAATTTGATCCAACTCCATTTTTGAAGTATGGATCTGTTTTAGGATTCAACCCTATTTTTAATCAGGAGATTTTAATGGCCAATGTTGGTTTATATCGCTCTAACCGCTCAAACATGATTGCAGGTGTGATGGGTGGTATTGCTGAACGTTTTGGTTGGAACGCAAATTTATTACGCCTTATCTTTGTGGTGATTTCGGTCATGAGTGCTGCATTTCCGGGTATTCTGGTCTATCTGGTTCTGTGGTTAATCATGCCAAAAAAGCAGTACAGCATTGAACAGGACAAGGTTCAGCAAGTTCAGGACTATCAAAATCCTGTGCGCACCGTCAATCAGGATAAACGCTATTAATCTGCATCCTAATTTATAGCAAGATGTATTGAAGTGCTTCCTCCTTCACCCAGTCTAATGGGGTGAGATTTTGATGCCACGATAATTCCCCTAGATTATCGTGGCTTTTTTTTGCCTATATTTTTGTTATTTCTATGCTGTATGACAGCTTTTTACTTTATCTTTTAGCTCAATTAGCGATAAATTCAATATTCCAATGTTTGAAATGGATGTCAGATGACTCAGGCAGAATGGATGATGCTGTGGCTCTGTGCCGTAGCAGCCCTGCTGCATGGTTTAAGCGGCTTTGGCTTTCCCATGATGAGTACGGCTGTTCTGTCCAGCGCATATCCGCTTAGCATCGCGGTTACCCTTGTCATTCTGCCCTGTTTGCTGCTGAATCTGATCATGCTGAATGCCGATCCTGCACATAGTCTGTTGAATAGTATTGGCTATTATATAAAACGCTATTGGCCATTAATGCTTAGTAGCCTGATCGGCAGTGTACTCGGGGTCAAGCTGTTACTTTGGCTAAATGAGGCTTATTTAAAACTGTTATTGGGTCTGGTAATTGTATTTTATGTCTTGGACCAGTTACGGGCACGACCCTTACAAGTTAGTCCGCATATTTCCAGCATGCTCTGTTTTGGTTTACTGGCCGGCATTATTGGAGGTGCGACCAATGCTATGGCACCTTTTCTGATGATGTATCTGATGAGTTGCCAGCTCTCAAAGATAGATATTGTTATTATCAGTAATCTCAATTTTATTGCCGGTAAACTGATTCAGCTGATTTTACTATTTCCAATTCTGATCACACTGGAAACCCATCAACAGCATATTCTGATCGGGATCAGCTTATTCGCCCTTGCTGGTGTCTGGATCGGAGGCAAAATACGCCATCGTTTATCTCAGCAGCACTTCAAATGGATTGTCCTGGCTTTACTTTTTGGCTTGGGCCTGTATGCCCTCTGGCAAAGTGCTGGATTATTGCAACAATCTGGTTATAGTATCTTTAAATAGGGTATTTTTTAAACAAAGCAAAATTACAAATTCAAAGCTGATATAAAAAAATGACGTAAATAAAAACCTTGCAAGGAGAGCATATGACTCAGACCAATCTAGCCACCCCAACCAATGCGATGCCTAAAGGGCTGCTCAAAGGCTGGATCCTTATTGTTGTTGCAGCTATTGTGGCCTATAGCCTCTATCTTTATCTGCCCTATGACCAGAATGCCAATAAGGGTCTGGCTCTGCTGGCTTTTATCGGTATTCTCTGGCTGACTGAAGCGATTCATATCACCATTACCGCACTTTTAGTTCCAGTGATGGCGGTGTTACTCGCCATGCCAATGGCCTCTGACGGGGGACTGGTTCCCATCACCACACAAGCCGCTTTGGCCACTTTTGCCGATCCTGTCATTTTCCTGTTTTTTGGTGGTTTTGCGCTGGCAACGGCATTGCATATCCAGAAGCTGGACCGGAAAATTGCCATGTGGATTATCTCCATGTCTGGTGGGCATTTGGGTATTTCTGTACTGGCGATTTTTGTGGTGACGGCGCTGCTGTCCATGTGGATTTCCAATACGGCCACTGCTGCCATGATGCTGCCTTTGGCCTTAGGCTTGCTTTCACATCTGGATGTCAGCAAGGATCGTAAAACTTTTGTCTTTATCCTGCTCGGCATTGCCTATTCGGCCAGTATTGGCGGGCTGGGCACCATGGTCGGTTCCCCTCCGAATGCCATTGCCGCCAAGGCACTCGGCTATGATTTTGCCGACTGGATGAAAATCGGCTTGCCGATGATGTTCATTATTCTCCCCGCCATGCTAGTCAGTTTATATCTGGTACTACGTCCAAAACTAAATCACAAAGTACAATTTGTGACCGAAGATATTCCCTGGACCGGCACCCGTATAGCCACCATGATCCTCTTTCTCTGTACTGCAATTGCCTGGATTTTCAGTAAAAAATTCACCGAAATTTTTGGTATTTCTCAGCCGGATACCTGGATTGCAATTTCGGCTGCCTGTATGGTGGTAATTCTAGGTACCGCAAGCTGGAAACAGATTGCAGAAAATACCGACTGGGGGGTCTTGTACCTATTTGGTGGTGGTCTGACCTTGAGTGCCATTCTGAAGGATTCAGGCAGTTCGCTGGTACTGGGGCAAACTCTGGCCAATGCCTTTGGTGATGCCTCCCCGCTGATGATTATTTTTGTAGTCGCCACTTTTATTATCTTCCTGACTGAATTTACCAGTAATACCGCTTCGGCTGCCCTGCTGGTACCAGTATTTGCCGCAATTGCGGATCAGATGGGCATGCCCAAAGAAATTCTGGTGATTGTCATTGGTATTGGTGCCTCATGTGCCTTTATGCTGCCGGTAGCTACCCCGCCCAATGCGATTGTTTTTGGAACCGGTCATATCCAGCAAAGCGAAATGATGAAAGTCGGTTTTGTACTGAATATTATGTGTATCTTTATTATTTCACTGTTTATTTACTGGTTCTTCCTCTAAACCAAGTCCAATAAAAAAGCACGTTTTGGCGTGCTTTTTTATTGGCAAGTATCGCTGCTTTTTAAGAAAAATCCTTGCTCAAAGCAGATATATTAAACTCAGATAATTTCTCTAAAATCACCTTATTCAGTTCTGCTTTTGATCTTAAGTTGATTGAGTTCCTGATTCAGTGCAGCAATGATATCGGCACGACTGATAATTCCCACCAGCCGTTGTTGACTGACCACCGGAATATAATTAAAAGAACGTTCAACAAAATAAGGCACCAGATCCTGAATCGGCTGGGTCGGCTGCACCGTGACGACTTTTAAGCTCATAATATGCCTGACCTGATCTTCCCAACTGCTGCGAATATCTGAAGCACGCTTAAACCATTCCACCACGTCATACATGGCCAAAGTACCGACCAGTTTTTCTTCTGCATTGACCACGGGCAGGCTCATCAGGTTCATCTGTTTAAACTTGTCCAGCGCATGATGAATATTGTCATTTTCATGCAGCGTGACCACATCTTTGGTCATAATATCCTGACAAGTAAATTCATGCACCGCCCGCGCATTGGCAATATCCTGTGCTTCCAGAATAATCTTTTGCAGGTCATATTCACTGATATCCAGCAATTCTGTTTGCTGGTCTAGCACGTCCTGAATATCCTGCGGCTGAATGGTAACTTTCTGGGTCGGGGTTGGATCTTTAGAACGGGTATTCAGTTGCGCCTGCTGCGGATAGCTCTTGCCAATCATGCGGTTAAATACAATGGCGATGATCATCAGCAGCAGTGAATTTAAGAGCACCGGATAAAACACAAAGGCATAGCCCAGATCATGTACCGCATTTCCGCCCAAGACCGCAGTAATCGCGACCGCACCACTCGGGGGATGCAAGGAATCTGTGGTCATCATCAGCATAATCGACAGAGCGACGGCGACACTAAAAGCTTCAGTCGGATTGGCCATGAATAATGCGCAGGTTACGCCGACCACAGCCGCAATGGTATTCCCCACCATAATATTCCAGGGCTGTGCCAGAGGACTGGCCGGCACTGCAAACAGCAACACCGAAGACGCTCCCATCGGTGCAATATACCAGGCCTTAAAATCACCCAGAATCCACAAACTCAGCAATGAAGATACGGCCAAGCCGATCAGGGCACCGATGCCGCATAACAGACGGTCTTTGAGCGGAAGGACTTTGAAGTTTGGTTTTAAGGTATTGAGCCAGTCTAGATTTGAGTGAAACACAGTCTACCTGATTTACTTTTTATCGATTTTCCGCATTATAGAACCAAGCAGCCTTAAAGGTATATTTGTTTTATATCTTTTAATGCTGCAGGTATGCCTACTTTTTAGAAAAAAATGTCGGCATGATTGCTCATCATCAAAATGGTTTTGAATAGCTAAGGCTTTATGCTTCTGCATATTCCAACAACATTATGACTTACAATGAAGCTGATAAAACTGTTTAAAATCATGTTATTTTGCAGTAATTTCAGTAGGCTTTGATAGCGGATTTTCATCTGATTCAGAGCGAATAATCGGCTCGATTTTAATCAGCTCGACCTCACCATAGAAGGTCGAAAATGCCACATCTCCGGCATCGACGCCAGTGCCAATCCGAATTAAATTTTCTACAGGCGCCAAACGGGTCGGATCAAACAGTACCCACCCACCCTCTAAATAAGCTTCAAAAATGGCGTGAAAATCGGGTAAAAACTTTTCGATTTCGACATAACCGACCACCATGCGTGCTGGAATGCCTAAAGCACGACACAGCGCAATACCTAAATGAGCAAAGTCACGACAGACGCCCGCCCGATGGATGAGCACATCTGTTGCAGTACTAAACTGATCCGTGCTGCCAGAAACATAAAATATATTGTTATAAATCCATTGTTCAATCGCTTTGACCCGCGCATAACCCGGCGTCATCCAGCCAAAGGACCGATTGGCCATTTCTGCAAATAAATCCGAATTACAATAACGGCTGGCTAGCAAATAAGGCAGCACCGCATCAGGCAAATCCGGAATCAGCACTTCATTCAGATTATGCTGCGCATCTGCATTGATCACCGGATGACGTTCAACTGTCGCGTTATAATGCACTTCAAAGACATCACAAGGTTGGACATGCAGACATATATAACGATTTTGATGATTTAAATCCTGGAATTCACGCCATACGACAGGCATATTAAATGTCAGTTGTTGTTCAAGAATAGTTTGATCGGAATGATGTGCCGCCTGAATCAGAAAAACAAATTCTGTGGTCTGGACAACCTTATATTTTAAATGACATTGAATTTGATAAGTGGTCATGAATTTCCTTATTTTTAAGCATTATTATATTGTGTGAATATTAAACTAATTTTAGGATGCTAATCGTATAAGATCAGTTGAGCTTTATAATGCTCCGGTTAATCGGATGCCATATATCTGATTTATTCTTGATTTTTTAAGTTAGCCTCAATCGGCCAGTAAAGCTGAAATCACGACAGATGCATAGATGACTCTTCTTGTTTAAAGGTATTCTGGATTTTTTCAAAAAAGGTTCCACACATTAACCCTTTGCCACTCCCCTGCAAAGTCCTTATAATTGAGCACAATTTTTCTCTAATTTTAAGTGGATGACCATGAGTCGCGCCATATCGCATATTGATACCTTCCAAGGCTTAATTCTTGCCTTACAAACTTACTGGGCGGAGCAAGGCTGTGTAATTTTACAGCCTTACGACATGGAAATGGGCGCAGGAACATTCCATACAGCGACTTTCCTTCGTGCTTTAGGGCCTGAAACCTGGAACGCAGCCTACGTTCAGCCGTCACGTCGTCCGAAAGATGGCCGTTATGGCGAAAACCCGAACCGTCTGCAACATTATTACCAATTCCAGGTGGTACTGAAGCCAAACCCGGACAACATCCAACAGCTCTACCTTGACTCGCTTAAAGCGATTGGAATTGATCCACTGGTACACGATATTCGTTTTGTCGAAGACAACTGGGAATCGCCAACTCTCGGCGCTTGGGGTCTAGGCTGGGAAGTCTGGCTCAATGGTATGGAAGTGACGCAGTTCACGTATTTCCAGCAAGTGGGCGGTGTTGAATGCTACCCGGTAACAGGCGAAATTACCTACGGTCTTGAGCGTCTTGCCATGTACTTGCAAGGTGTAGACTCGGTTTACGATTTAGTTTGGACCAAAGGTCAGTTCGGTACTGTGACCTATGGCGATGTGTTCCATCAAAATGAAGTTGAGCAGTCAACTTATAACTTTGAATATGCAAACGTTGAAAAAATGTTTGAGTTGTTCGATTTCTACGAAGCTGAAGCAACACGTTTAATCGAAGCTGAACTGCCATTGCCTGCTTATGAGCAAGTGATTAAAGCATCACACTGCTTTAACTTATTAGATGCGCGTGGCGCGATTTCGGTGACTGAACGTCAACGTTATATTTTACGTGTGCGTACTTTGGCACGTGCCATTGCAAATAGCTATGTAGCAGCGCGTGCGAAGTTAGGCTTCCCGATGGCTGAACCTGAGCTTCGTGATGAAGTGTTAGCGCAGTTAAAAGCACAAGTTGAAGCGGAAGCAAAAGTTGAATCTAAGGAGAGCAAATAATGTCTAAACATACCGTTTTGTTCGAATTAGGCTGTGAAGAACTTCCACCGAAAAGCCTTAAAAAATTACGTGATGCATTGCAAGCAGAAACCGTAAAAGGCTTAAAAGATGCGGGTCTTGCTTTTGACTCTATCGAAGCCTACGCAGCACCACGTCGTTTGGCACTTAAAATCGTAAACGTTGATGGCGCACAAGCAGATACGCAAAAGCGTTTTGACGGCCCTGCAAAGCAAGCAGCCTTTGATGCGGAAGGCAACCCAACCAAAGCTTTAGAAGGCTTTATGCGTGGTCAAGGCATCACGGTTGATCAAGTATCGACTTTCCAAGCCGGTAAAGTTGAAAAAGTGTGCTACTTGAAAGACGTGAAAGGTCAAAGCCTAGACGCTTTACTCCCGCAAATTTTACAAAATGCCTTGGACAACCTGCCAATTGCAAAACGCATGCGTTCTGCGGCGAGCCGTACTGAATTTGTACGTCCGGTAAAATGGGTGGTATTGCTGAAAGACAACGATATTGTTGATGCAACCATTCAGGATCACAAAGCAGCTAACGTGACTTATGGTCATCGTTTCCACGCACCTGAAGCGATTACTTTAACGCATGCTGACGAATACTTAGCAAAATTAAAAGCAGCGCACGTTGTAGCTTCTTTTGAAGAACGTCAAGCCATTATCGACCAACAAGTGAAAGCGTTGGCTGATGAAGTCAATGCCATTGCAATTGTACCAAGTGACCTTCGTGACGAAGTAACAGCATTGGTTGAATGGCCTGTTGCGCTTCGTGCAAGCTTCGAAGAACGCTTCCTTGCTGTTCCTCAAGAAGCATTGATCACCACCATGCAGGACAACCAAAAGTACTTCTGTTTAGTGAATGCTGACAATAAACTGCAACCGTACTTCATTACGGTGTCTAACATTGAGTCGAAAGACCCGACACAAATTATTGAAGGTAACGAGAAAGTCGTTCGTCCACGTTTGTCGGATGCTGAATTCTTCTTCTTGCAAGATCAAAAGCAACCGCTTGCATCGCGTAAAGAGAAATTGGCGAATATGGTCTTCCAAGCAGAATTGGGTACGCTTTGGAACAAGTCGGAACGTATTGCAAAATTGGCTGTTGCTTTAGCGCCAATTACAGGTGCAAATGCTCAAGACGCTGAAAAAGCGGCCCTTCTGGCAAAATGTGACTTAACCTCTGAACTTGTGGGTGAGTTCCCTGAACTTCAAGGGATCGCGGGGACATACTACGCACGTCTTGAAGGCGAAAATGATGAAGTTGCTGAATCTTTAGGTGAGCAGTATTTACCTAAATTCGCAGGTGACGTTCTACCTAAGACTAAGACAGGTACAACCATTGCCCTTGCAGACCGTTTAGATACTTTGACGGGTATTTTCGGTATTGGTCAAGCGCCTACAGGTTCGAAAGACCCGTTTGCACTTCGTCGTTCTGCGATTGGTATTTTGCGTCTTGTGACGGAAAACGAGCTTGATGTATCAATTGAAGACCTAATCAAACTTGCTTTAGCTGCTTATGGCGATGTATTGAAAGATCACGACAAGACTTTAAATGATGCTGTTGCATTCTTAGAAGGTCGTTACCGTGCCAAATACGAAGATCAAGGCGTTGCAGTTGATGTGATTCAAGCAGTTCAAGCGTTATCGCCTAAATCACCGCTTGATTTTGACAAGCGTGTCAATGCGGTCAATCACTTCCGTGCCTTGCCTGAAGCTGCTGCCCTTGCTGCTGCCAACAAGCGTGTTGCCAATATTCTTGCAAAAGAAGCTGCACCTGAAGGTGAAATTGTTGAAGCAAGCCTGGTTGAAGATGCTGAGAAAGCATTGTTCGCTGAACTTGCGAAAATCACACCTGTGGTTGAGCCGTTATTTGCTGCCAAAGACTACACTGCTGCACTTTCAGCTTTAGCTGCACTTCGTGCGCCAGTCGATGCGTTCTTTGACGGTGTAATGGTGATGGCTGATGATGCTGACTTGAAAGCAAACCGTTTACGTATGCTTGCTCAGCTGCGTGATTTGTTTACGAAAGTCGCTGATATTTCGGTGTTACAGCACTAAGCTTTAATTGCTTGAAGTTTAAACAAAACCTCGCTATAAATTAGTGGGGTTTTTTATTGAGTTTAAAATGAGTAAATTAGAACAGGGTGAAATAGCATTATTTAAATATATAGGACTTACGCACTATTATTTATAGATTCTCTGTGGTAGCAGATGATTTTTATCGAGAATAAAGTCATCAATGAAGTTTTTGATAACTGGTCTAAATAATTTCTTCTGCCAACGATATACATTT
>NZ_VPCG01000023.1:0-41336 GCF_013418355.1 Acinetobacter sp. YH12151
ATGGACGACTCTCAATGAGTTTATTTCGCTATGGTTTAGACTATGTTCAAATGGCGATTCAGCGTTTAATTGGTTTTGGGAAAAAAGAAGAGTTTAAGGAAATTTTGGCAATTTTAAGAAGGCAGAACCCTGATAGGATAAGGGTTCTGTGAAATTTGTCGTGTACAGAGCTCTAAACTGCAAAACACTATACGGGGTCTGACGCTCAGTGGAACGAAAACTCACGTTAAGGGATTTTGGTCATGAGATTATCAAAAAGGATCTTCACCTAGATCCTTTTAAATTAAAAATGAAGTTTTAAATCAATCTAAAGTATATATGAGTAAACTTGGTCTGACAGTTACCAATGCTTAATCAGTGAGGCACCTATCTCAGCGATCTGTCTATTTCGTTCATCCATAGTTGCCTGACTCCCCGTCGTGTAGATAACTACGATACGGGAGGGCTTACCATCTGGCCCCAGTGCTGCAATGATACCGCGAGACCCACGCTCACCGGCTCCAGATTTATCAGCAATAAACCAGCCAGCCGGAAGGGCCGAGCGCAGAAGTGGTCCTGCAACTTTATCCGCCTCCATCCAGTCTATTAATTGTTGCCGGGAAGCTAGAGTAAGTAGTTCGCCAGTTAATAGTTTGCGCAACGTTGTTGCCATTGCTGCAGGCATCGTGGTGTCACGCTCGTCGTTTGGTATGGCTTCATTCAGCTCCGGTTCCCAACGATCAAGGCGAGTTACATGATCCCCCATGTTGTGCAAAAAAGCGGTTAGCTCCTTCGGTCCTCCGATCGTTGTCAGAAGTAAGTTGGCCGCAGTGTTATCACTCATGGTTATGGCAGCACTGCATAATTCTCTTACTGTCATGCCATCCGTAAGATGCTTTTCTGTGACTGGTGAGTACTCAACCAAGTCATTCTGAGAATAGTGTATGCGGCGACCGAGTTGCTCTTGCCCGGCGTCAACACGGGATAATACCGCGCCACATAGCAGAACTTTAAAAGTGCTCATCATTGGAAAACGTTCTTCGGGGCGAAAACTCTCAAGGATCTTACCGCTGTTGAGATCCAGTTCGATGTAACCCACTCGTGCACCCAACTGATCTTCAGCATCTTTTACTTTCACCAGCGTTTCTGGGTGAGCAAAAACAGGAAGGCAAAATGCCGCAAAAAAGGGAATAAGGGCGACACGGAAATGTTGAATACTCATACTCTTCCTTTTTCAATATTATTGAAGCATTTATCAGGGTTATTGTCTCATGAGCGGATACATATTTGAATGTATTTAGAAAAATAAACAAATAGGGGTTCCGCGCACATTTCCCCGAAAAGTGCCACCTGACGTCTAAGAAACCATTATTATCATGACATTAACCTATAAAAATAGGCGTATCACGAGGCCCTTTCGTCTTCAAGAATTTTATAAACCGTGGAGCGGGCAATACTGAGCTGATGAGCAATTTCCGTTGCACCAGTGCCCTTCTGATGAAGCGTCAGCACGACGTTCCTGTCCACGGTACGCCTGCGGCCAAATTTGATTCCTTTCAGCTTTGCTTCCTGTCGGCCCTCATTCGTGCGCTCTAGGATCCTCCGGCGTTCAGCCTGTGCCACAGCCGACAGGATGGTGACCACCATTTGCCCCATATCACCGTCGGTACTGATCCCGTCGTCAATAAACCGAACCGCTACACCCTGAGCATCAAACTCTTTTATCAGTTGGATCATGTCGGCGGTGTCGCGGCCAAGACGGTCGAGCTTCTTCACCAGAATGACATCACCTTCCTCCACCTTCATCCTCAGCAAATCCAGCCCTTCCCGATCTGTTGAACTGCCGGATGCCTTGTCGGTAAAGATGCGGTTAGCTTTTACCCCTGCATCTTTGAGCGCTCTGATCTGAATATCGAGGGACTGCTGGCTGGTTGAGACCCGCGCATAACCAAAAATTCGCATAAAAATGTACCTTAAATCGAATATCAGACACGATGTGTCTATTATGCCAAAATGACGATTTAATGGACACTCAAACGAAGCCGTTTTACTATGTCTGATAATTTATAATATTTCGAACGGTTGCAGTTGTGTTAAAAAAGCCGTCAGGCAGGGAGGCCGATATGCCCGTTGATTTTTTGACCACTGAGCAGGTTGAGAGTTATGGCAGGTTCACTGGCGAACCCGATGAACTTCAGCTGGCGCGTTATTTTCATCTTGATGAAGCGGATAAAGAATTTATCGGGAAAAGCCGGGGTGATCACAATCGACTTGGTATTGCCCTGCAAATCGGGTGTGTGCGTTTTCTGGGCACTTTTCTTACTGACATGAATCATATTCCTTCCGGCGTCCGGCATTTTACCGCCAGACAGCTCGGGATTCGTGATATCACCGTTCTTGCAGAATACGGTCAGAGGGAAAATACCCGCCGTGAGCATGCAGCGCTGATACGTCAGCACTATCAGTATCGTGAATTTGCCTGGCCCTGGACATTTCGCCTTACCCGTCTTTTATATACCCGGAGCTGGATAAGCAACGAACGTCCTGGCCTGCTTTTCGACCTGGCGACAGGGTGGCTTATGCAACATCGTATTATTCTCCCCGGAGCCACCACGCTGACCCGGTTGATTTCAGAGGTAAGGGAAAAGGCGACGTTGCGCCTGTGGAACAAACTGGCACTGATACCGTCAGCCGAACAGCGTTCACAGCTGGAGATGCTGCTGGGGCCAACTGATTGCAGCCGCCTGTCTTTACTGGAATCACTGAAAAAAGGCCCTGTGACCATCAGTGGTCCGGCGTTTAATGAAGCAATTGAACGCTGGAAAACTCTGAACGATTTTGGCCTGCATGCTGAAAACCTGAGTACACTCCCGGCTGTGCGCCTGAAAAATCTCGCACGTTATGCTGGTATGACTTCGGTGTTCAATATTGCCAGGATGTCACCGCAGAAAAGGATGGCGGTTCTGGTTGCCTTTGTCCTTGCATGGGAAACGCTGGCGCTGGATGATGCACTGGACGTTCTGGACGCCATGCTGGCCGTTATCATCCGTGACGCCAGAAAGATTGGGCAGAAAAAACGGCTCCGCTCGCTGAAGGATCTGGATAAATCTGCATTGGCGCTCGCCAGCGCATGTTCGTACTTGCTGAAAGAAGAAACACCGGACGAATCGATTCGTGCTGAGGTGATGTGTGCTTAAAAAACAGGAGGGTTTAACTTGGTAAACTATACATACTCATTAGGAGTTTACCATGAGCAAGAAACAGAAGACTTACACCGCAGAATTTAAAGCTGAAGCCATAAAAGCCATTGAAGAGAACCAAGGTAATGTATCGGAATCCGCTAGACAACTTGGCATTTCAATGCAAACCCTTTCGAACTGGAATAACAAAGCAAAGGCTGGAACTTTAGCAGGCACAAAACAGTATTCGCCCGATCTAAACGCCTTACTCGAAGAAAATAAGAAGCTTAAACAACAGCTCAAAACAGCTGAAATGGAACGTGAATTTTTAAAAAAGGCAGCAGCGTACTTTGCCAAAGAAAGTCAGTGAGGTACGCCTATATGAAATCGCAAAGCCACTTATTTCCGATTATTTTAATGGCTCGATTACTTCGTGTATCCGTTTCTCGCTTTTATGATTGGCTAAAGCGAGGCATGAGTAAAAGATCAATTCAGCGAAATCAGCAGACAATTTTGGTCAAAATAGCCCATGAAGAAACCAAACAAAGCTATGGCTATGTTCGATTAACCAAGCATTTACAAGCGCAAGGTATCAAAATAAGTACGTATGCTGTGCGCCAAATAAAAAAATCAAATCAGTTGTATTGTAAGCGCCATAAGCGTTTCAAAAGAACCACGAACAGTGATCACAACCGTTCTATTTATGACAATTTACTCAAGCAACAGTTTTCAATGACGAAGCCTAATCTTGCGTGGTCGAGTGACATTACCTACATTTGGACGGCTGAGGGCTGGTTGTACTTGGCAGCTGTCAAAGATCTTTACACGAAACAGGTTGTTGGCTATAGCTTAAATGAGCGCATGACAGCCAAGCTTGTTTGTGATGCATTGAATATGGCTATTCGCAATCAGAAACCTGCTAAAGATCTCATTGTACATTCAGATAGAGGCAGCCAATATTGCAGTAATGAATATCGAAACTTACTTGAGAAATTTGATTTTCAGGGTTCAATGAGCAAAAAAGGCGACTGCTTTGATAATGCACCGATAGAGAGTTTCTGGGGCATACTCAAAAATGAACTAGTCCATCATCGCAACTACAAAACAAGGGAAGAAGCCAAAGCGGATATTACAAAATATATAGAGTTATTTTATAATCAGGGAAGAATTCAAAAAGGCTTGGATTTTAAGACACCAAATCAAATGGCAGAAGACTTTTATCGGTTAGCTGCCTAGAATCTCCCAAGTGAAAGTCTCCTGCTAATTCAGCACACATCACTGTTGATAAATTTTCTAAACAAAAAGGATCAAACTAATCTATAAGCTTTGTGGGTTAGAAAAAAAATAACTCACTTTGCATTGATCATATTTAAATTCTTGTTTTATCCATAGCACTAACCTATTAATTTTAAAAAATAATAGGTACTGGCTAAATAGCAAATCGATACATATCTTTTTCATAGAGGAAATATGATTTTAGTAAGTTCTTGTCTGGCTGGCTTAAAGGTACGTTATAACGGGACGCATAGCTTAAACGAAAAAATCGAAAAATTAGTCAAAGATGGAAAAGCTACTATGGTATGTCCAGAGATTCTTGGCGGTTTATCAACACCACGCGAACCTGCCGAGATTTCGGGAGGTAATGGCGATGATGTCTTAGATGGAAAAGCCTGTGTAATTGAAAAATCAGGAAAGGATGTGACTTCAATCTATATTGAAGGGGCATATAGAACTTTAAAAAAAGTTCAATTATTAAAAGCTACTCTGGTAGTGCTTAAAGAAAATAGCCCTTCATGTGGTAGTTCAATGATTTACGATGGTCAATTTAATGGGAATAAGATCTATGGCAATGGAGTTACCTCCGCTTTGCTTAAACGTCATAATATAAAAGTCATTTCAGAAGAAACTTTTTGGCAACTTTTACCCTAGTTCCTCCGCTTTTATTTAAAATCTTCATGCAACTCCAACCACGCCCCCCTTTGCAATATCAAGTCTCTTCGGTATTTAGAGATATAGTGAGGTAATAATCTAAGAAGCATATCCATTACTTCCACATCAGTTAAAAAGTAGTGGTTCAATTTTATGCTGTAATTCTTTAACAATTTTAGCAAGCTGATCATGTAAAACTAACCAACATTGCTCATGACCTTGCCCAATATATTCATCTATTATGAGTTGCAAAATGTCTTGATCTATCTGACTTAAGAATTCTAAAAACCATGTCGCAGCAACATCCTTGGCAACTATTGTTTTATGATCTAATGTATAAGCTATACGGCATAGCGCTAAAATTTGATTACATTCATCCTGATCGTCTTTCCAATGAGCAATAATTTGTGGATAAGTTTTTTGCATGGCAAATATTAATTGTTCATAGCTAATTGGATTTAACCAATCGCAAATATCAGGTCCAAAGATAGTAATGTTATGTAATTGGGCAGTTTTAAGTAAAATACTAATATCTGGATCAGATTGACTATAAAGTAATTCACCTTTGAGTAATTCTTCTCTCAACCACTCGCCATATTGTAGCTGATATGTATATGGATGATTTTTATTGGTAATACTCCCTTTTTCTAATATCGTAATTTCTAAGGCACGCGCTGTAGCATGACCAATCGGAACAGATATATTTAGAAAATTCTGCGCTAATTGTTTTCTTTCCTGATCGGTAATTTCACGTTCAATAATAACTAAAATATCAAGATCACTTTTATGTTTTAAACCACCATCAACATACGAACCATATAAATAAATAGCATAAAGCTTATCTTTAAAATTTTTTTGTAAAAGCTGTTTTACACTTTCAACTTGGCGACACTCTTCATCATTTAAGCTTTGCATATGATTTTTAATTTAAAAAAATAAGTAATGAATTCATAGAGCATTATACAGAATAAGTGTAAATAATTTAATCAATTAGTAAATAACATACTATTTTTACAATATATTTACTTTCAATATAGAGTTTAATACATAAAACTCTATCAATCAAAAAAAGCTTGAAACAACATCTGAATAGTAAGAGTCATTTCCTCCTCACTTAGAGATGGATCCGGAAATTTGAACAACTCCTATAAGTGATACTCTGCTCCTCAAATGATGTTATAAACATCAATATATGGAGTATTTTATGGCACGTAGACCAAGAAGAAATCATTCAAACGACTTTAAGGCTAAGGTAGCACTTGCTGCGATCAAAGCAGAAAAAACACTTGCTGAATTGAGTTCTGAGTTTGATGTTCATCAAAACCAAATTATTGACTGGAAAAATCAATTGATCTCAGCTTCCTCACAAGCTTTCGATCAATCAAAAGCTCCATCAGAACCTCCCATTGATCTTAAAAAGTTACATGCAAAAATCGGTGAGCAGGCATTAGAAATTGATTTTTTAGAAGGTGTGTTGAAGAAACTGGGCCGCTTCAACCACAAAAGTTAATCGATCACTCACTTCAGATTTCAGTATCTAAACAAGCTAAGTTACTGAAAGTCTCTCGTGGTTGTTATTATTATCGCCCAAAACCTGTTAGCTCATCAGATCTGAAGCTGATGCGATGTATTGATGAATTACATATGCAATATCCTTTTGCAGGCAGTCGTATGATGCGTGATTTGTTGAATCGTCAAGGGCATCATATAGGACGACGTCATACACGTACTTTAATGAAGAAAATGGGTATTCAGGCGTTATATTGCAAACCAAATTTAAGCCAGGCTAATCAAGCTCACCGTAAATATCCATATCTGCTCAAAGGATTGGCTATTCAGCGCAGTAATCAAGTGTGGTCTACTGATATAACGTATATCCCTATGGCAAAAGGCTTTGTTTATTTATGTGCTGTGATTGATTGGCATAGCCGCAAGGTACTTGCGCATAGGGTATCGATTAGTATGGAGGTGGATTTTTGTATTTCGGCTTTAAATGAAGCGATTGAAAAATATGGATCACCTGAAATATTGAATACAGACCAAGGCAGTCAGTTCACCAGTGATGCATTTATTGATGTATTGAAATCAAATGGCATTCAAATCAGTATGGATGGTAAAGGTCGATGGGTAGATAATGTGATGGTTGAACGATTATGGCGGAGCGTTAAATATGAAGAGGTGTATCTCAAAGCTTATAGCAGTGTCACAGATGCGAAAAAGCAATTGAGTGCATATTTTGAGTTTTATAATCTGAAACGACCTCATTCGAGTCTAGACAAAATGACACCAAATGAGTTTTACTATGATCAGCTACCCCAACAAAACAAGGTGGCTTAACTAGAGCGGAATATCACTTATAAATACGCTTTTAGTTGTTCAAACAAGTGGAACCACCTCTGTTTGTAATGATATTTTATAAAATTCAATATTAGATCTGCAGAGAAAAACTTATCAAACTAAGTATTGGCTAGTCTTTTTCTTCGAAAAACTTATCAAACGAAGTATTAAGTTAATCTTTTTCTTCAACTTCTTCCTTAAACTCAAACAAATCATTCATCGTACAGTTAAAGTACTTACACAACTTATCGGCGACTGGTAATTCAATACGTACAGCACGGTCATAATACATACTTGTGAGCGTGTTGCGATTGATACCTGTTGCATGCACCACTTCACTTAATTTTAAAATTTTTCTATCGCCCATGAGGCTAGATAACTTACAAGTAATCATATTTAAATTAATTTACAAAAAATAACTTGCTGTGGGTTATTTGAAGTTGTTGACTGAGTAATACTTTGCTAAAATTAACCTACAGCAGGTTATTACAACTTATAGAAAGTATATTTTATCCATTTCAACTAAATTATAACTTTTTAAATATAAGGATTGAACCTGCATTAGATTATTTTGTGGAGATGACCGCCGTGTTACCAAATGAGTTATTGATCAGCCAGCAAGCTCGTGACTTAGGAAATCAATTAATTAAAGAAATGAACATCAATAGAAGTTATGGAATGGCTAATTTTCTTGGAGTAAATACTTGCTATGATAATCATCAGGCTGTACTTATTTGGACATTTCAACTGCTTGAAAGGGAACCTGCCTTAAATGAATTAGCAGAAATTAAAAAATATTTTCTTTTAATCTTTCCAGATAGTGTTTATCAATTAGCCTAAGTTGTTTTTAAAATTAATTTATTAAATAAAAAGCACTAAATCAAAGAAAGCTTTATTTAAAAATACCTATTAATTCAAAAACATACCATTTACTGAATATATGAAGCATAGGTTCCTGCTCTATCACTCACTCGTACTAAAATTACATCGCTCTTTTTACTGATACTAAACAATTTATGTCCACGCCACGTTCTGCGGCTTCGAGGGCTAGTTTTTGTTGAACCACTGAGAACAAGGACAACAAACTGCCTACTATATTTTCCCGGAGAGTGGTGTAGGAACTTTTTCATTATTGCTAATCATATCAGCGACAACATCAGCAACGAGCTCCTCTATTCCTGAGAATGCTTTAGACTGATCCGCATCAAGCCAAGACAATGATGGAAACTCAGCACATCATTCGTTTAAGACCTATTTTAATGACGGCACTGGTCGCAAGTTTAGGTTTTATTCCAATGGCGTTAAACACTGGAATTGGTGCAGAAGTACAACGACCACTAGCAACAGTTGTTATCGGCGGTATTGTATCTTCTACAATTTTAACTTTGTTTGTATTGCCTATTTTATATCAATGGGCGCATGGCTCTGAGAGTAGCAAACAGCAATCCGACGAAATTTAAAATCAAAAAAAGCAGCTTAATTACTAGGTTATGCCTAATTAAGCTGCTTTTAATATTGTATGCCCAACATTTTATTGATAAAGCTTACTGCGCTTCATCCCGACAATTTTCATTTAAAAACTCAAACTCTATCGTTGTATGCGATAAATGATAGGAAGATAATTTAGCTGCAACTTCTTGTTTAAGCCTAATTAATTCTTTAACGTCAAAGTTGTCACTCAGCTCAAGGTGCGCTGTTAAAACGTGACTTTCACCATCTAGTGACCAAAAGTGCATGTGGTGGATACCATTAACTTCAGGAAATTCCATTAGTGATAGTTTAATACGCTTTTGAGTCTCTTTATCGGGTGCAGCTTGAAGAAATAAAACGAGTGTTGATTTCAGGTTTTTGAAAACATTAAACAAGATGAACAGCGTGAACCCTATTGATAAAAGGGGATCTAATATCGGCAGTTCAGCGAACAACAGTACGATAGAGACTATAAGAACGGCAACCCATCCAAGTACATCTTCAAGAAGGTGCCATGTCAGCACTTTCTCATTTAATGTTTCACCCGCTTTTAATTTTAATACAGCATATCCGTTAACGGCAACGCCGAGTATCGCTAGCCCTAACATCCCCTCGACTACAGGCATTTCAGGATTGGACAGCTTTGGAATTGCTTCAAATAAAATCCAAATTGAGCCAATGATTAAAACAATACTGTTTATCAATGCGCCAAAGAGAGTAAGTCTACGATAACCATAACTAAACTTATCTGATGCTTCTTTATCTGAAAAACGACTTAAAATCCACGCAAAACCTATTGAAAGACTATCACCAAGATCGTGAACTGCATCTGCCATTATCGCCGTACTGTTAGTGAGCCAACCACCTATAAATTCGATAATAGTGAATGTCACATTAAGGAAAAATGCCCAACCAATACGGTCATCTTTACCATGTTGATGACTATGATTATGGTTGTGCATTTTGTACCTCTAGTACTTTTCTATTTCTTAGTTTTGATACATTCATATTAATCAAGTGACGTATCAAGCGTTGATATATCCAGCGTTTGAACCCCGACAAGTTAGTCCCTTTTTCGAGATAGAACTCATCAGGGGAATCATAAAGCCCAAAGTCATCATGAATACCTTCTTTTTGAATATAGGTATTTTCTCCACGCCAATCTGTATCTGGTGATGAAAAGCACTTTGTTGCAACACCATAACCACAAAAATCATCTTTTACTTGGTCAAATTTCTCCTGTAGAGAGCTTAAGTATTGCTCATCCAATATAAAGCCCTCTAAGTTTATCCAACGCCCTTCAAAGTAAACTTCTACCCAACTATGAATGATGTATTTAGGTGCTAACCAAAATACATAGCTTGGGATAGCACCTTTTTGTAGTTGCTGGTCTATGGTAAACCCATGAAATCGGCATTGAATGCCTAGTCCACGCAATAGTGCCATTAACAGATTACCCTTAGTATTACATTGTCCATAACCATCTGCTAGCACATCGCTTGCTGCAATATCATCGCTTTCATTATAACCAAAGAAAATCTCATCTTTTACAAACTGATAAGCGGCACCAATTTTGTTGAAGTTATCCAAGTTTTTCCACCTACGTTGATCGATCAAGGATTGGATATCTTTGTGTTCAAAATTAACGATATTCGTATTGTTTAAATATTTCTCAGTCATTTTTTATATATCCTTTTCGTTGCATACTTATACTATAGACTCTATAGTAACTATAGAGTCAAATGTCTGGGGGAAATTGATGAAAATAGGCGAATTGTCAAAAAAATCGGGCTGTTCAATACAAACGATTAGATATTATGAAAGAGAAGGATTTCTGTTAAATCCAAATCGTTCAGAAGGTAATTTCAGGCTGTATGATAGCAAAGCACTTAAACAATTGGAATTCGTAAAGCATTGTCGCAGCCTAGATATATCACTCAATGATATTAAACGTCTTATCGAATTAAAAAATAAGCCAGAAGAAAGCTGCTCTAGCGTTAATGCATTAATTGATCAGCAACTTGCACTAGTGAATAAACGCATGAAAGAATTAAGGGCGCTTAAAGCTGAATTACAACAAATGGCTAGTGCTTGTGGTTCGAACAACCCAACATACTCATTATATTCTGCTGACCATGTAACACGGCAAGTATATTGTTTACTATCCATTTGAAACCCCATAATGTTTTAAGTCTATGTATAAAAGTACGATTTTCACTTAGCAGTACTTAAATAATCACCCCACCACTGCATCATTTCAGTCCGCTGGGCTAAATAGTCAGCGTGATTATAGCTGGCACGGGTACGGTTCTTATCAATATGTGAAAGTTGTGCCTCAATCCAGTTATCCTGGAACAAACCTGAGTCATTCAAAATGGTACTAAAAGTGGAACGTAGTCCATGAGAGGATAATTGATGTTTTCCATAGCCCATCTTACGTATAGCCATATTTAATGTATTAAAATGAATCGGTTGATTATGTTTCCGTGGGCTAGCAAAAATGTACTTTTCACCGTATGACCATTGCATGACGTCTTTTAAAATATCTAAAGCCTGATCTGAAAGTGGAACTAAGAAGTCGGGAATCTCATGGCCTAATATGACTTTTCGTCGAAACTGTTTAATATGCAAGGCAGGTATTTTCCAGACTTTTTCATTTAAATCAAAATGATGAGGCTCAGCCAATAACAATTCAGCCCCTCGCACGCCAGTATGTAATTTGAACAGCAGTGCTTTTTTAATAATCGGATGGGCATCCAATTTTTGTAATTTATACTTAAAATCAGATATATCCTCCGCTTTCAAATACGGATAATTTTTCTTGATTTTACTGTTAATGGCGATTTTATTTAAACCATGCGCGATGTTGAATTCACAATAACCCATCGCTACAGCGTAGTCATAAATTTGGTTCAAATAACTACAAGCTTTCTTGACAGGTTCTTTTACTTGGCGTCCCTCTATTTTTTTGATTACTGAAACCAGGTCATAACGCTTGATGTTTTGAAAAGGTAGATCCTGAAGGTCTGGATAAATATCTTGCTGTAAGCATCTTTCTGCTAACTGTAGTACACCACAGCGGGGTAGATCGTTGAAGGCATTTTTCAGTTTGAACTGTAACCACTCCTCCCCGACCTTACCAAAGGTGATGACATTAGAGGCAGTATCTTGTTCAAAACAGAAATCATTGTCTTTAAAGTCATCTCTGACTTGTCGTGCCTTTTTCAGCGATAAATCAGGATAACGACCTAACTGAATGCGTCGACGTTTTTTAGTTTGTGGATCTGTATAGCGATAGCACCAAGATTTTCTTCCACTCGGCTCAATCTTCAGGCTAAGCCCATCTTCATCGGATAAAAAACTGGTTTTTTCCTTACAATGAGCTTGGCGAACTTTAATTTCAGTAAGACTCATGGAATTTAAATGAAACCTAACAATGGGTTGATTGGATCAATTATATCAAAATAGAACGCTTTATGTATGATGCGTACACTACGCATCATATATATTTGTAATATATTGTTTTATATATTTAATATTTTAAGTATTTGTATTTTAGTAACCATTATAAGTACCACCTCTTCTTTAAGTTCCCAACAACTCACTTTTTCTGTCATCAATGTTAAATAAGTCTTGTGCTTTAAATTCTTAGATGACCTCCTCTACCCTTTATTATCATTTTTATAAAAGTAACTATATGTACTCATTAAAATTTGTAGAGCTCAAAAACAAAAAAGACCGCTATATAGCAGTCTTTTAACTTAATTAAATAATAATTAATTCATTTTCATCATAAGTGCATAAGCATCACGTTTGTTTTGACGCAATGATTCTATCTCGGACTTCGTCAGCTGTTTTACGAGAGTTGAGGATATACTTTGCTTCCCACTCTGTGAGCCTTTCGAAATCGTACCCGTAAATCGATTTCCACCATGCTTCAAGATTACCATATACATCCCTCAATTGCTGAAGAGTTTCTTTACTTAGAGCTAATTGTGATGAGTATTGTTTACCCGTCAGTGCATATGCTCCAATAACTTTATTCGTCCCAGTTGTTTCAATATGACCTTTTAATGCTGCAAAAGTACCACCTTGGGTCTGGGTATCATCAACAATAATAACACATTTATCATTGTTTATTGTCCCATCAAATGCTGGTGGGTTGGCTAATCTATGCCACCCATCACCGCCAGTTCTTGATACTTTTATAGCTTGAACTATATTCGTATCAACTTCAAGCCCAAGTTTCTTTGCTATAACTGCTGAAGTAGCTAAAGGAATCATATTACGACCGACTGCTTCCTCAGCATGTACAGGTACTATAATAGTTTCCCGACCATCGATAATTCTTTCTAGTTCAGCAATCGCCTCATCCGAAACTAAATCTTTAGCTAAAATATACGCACTTTCAACATCCCCTGCTTTAGCAGCTTCATACATGTAATGAGAGGTTGCATCTCCAAGACCACGGTCAATAACCGTTTTAGGAAACATATTCCAATCTGTGCGATATAACTTCATATTTTTAAATAAGTTTTAATGATGGCTAGCATTAAATTTTACACTAAATTTACCGCTAGCATCTCTTGGATATTATTTTTCGTATCAGGCAGCACTCTCAAAAGCCGTTTGTTTGGACAGTCCCCATGATCATACACGAGGCAGCTTCAAATACTTATGGGCCCATCCTATCCAGTTGTATCTTCTTGCATCACATGAATATTGTATACTCATTTTGACTACTTGAAAATTATGGAACAACGTCAATAAAAACAATAACTCTAGAGTCTTTAGTCGACATTCCTAAAAAGGTAAATTCAACATTTCTTTCCATATCATTTCTTTGTGTCTCTGGATGAACAAAAGAAACATAGCTTATTTCAAAGAATCGGGCTAGGGTTTTTATGCCAATGATTTTGTTCTCTTCATTAGCAATTAAAACATCTAATTCCAGATCAAACTCTTCTAATTATTTAATTAAATCTTTAACTTTCATTTTACTATCAACCTCTATGAATTATTTAAAAAATTAGCACAATGAAACTTGTGAAAAAAATGGATTTGAACAAAATTTTTTAGCAAAAAAAGCATAGCAACCAGAAAAACCTTTCCAGCAATCAACAAAAATATCCCCGTGTGCTTCCAGTTTACAACATTTTGACTACCACACTGCCCACAGTAGTAATAATAGCCTTTGATACGGCCACCGCATTCAGGACAATTTTTATGATTAATGAATAAGTTACTCAACGTCTCTTCTCCAAAATTCTTATTATCAAGTTGTAAGTGAAGATAGCACACATTTATAAAAAATGTCTTTTTTAAAACATCAAAAGATGTTATAAAAAAGACATTCGCTACTTTAGGATAACTTTTAAGATGAATTTAAATCTCCTTGATGAAGAATCAATCCAACCTTCTGAACCCACGCCATGTGATTTTTTCAAAGGTGAAAATGCTATCAAAAAAGCTAAACAGTTAGGATTACCTGATCTCGAGTTAGTCAGAAACGCAATTATGATCGGTGATGCTGACTATAGAACAAATACTCACTATAACCGTGCACGCTTTATTGCACGATGGGGAAAAATTGGAGAACAGATTGCTTTACTGCTTCGACAATCTGATCCTGCTTGGATATTCCACAATGACAGCCAGCCAAGAATTGAGAATACAGTAAAGAAAATACAAATTATCTTTATGAGCGGGAATATTGCATTGGGGTTAGCTGATCAAGTTGTATCAGCACACTGTGAAAAAGGATTAATGACATTAAATAATATTAAGGAGAATCAGTCTGCTTATGATGATGAGACAAAATTGAGAACATGGATTTTATACTTTCCTTCAGCATCACATCCAGCCTATAAAGACATTGATATCCCAAATATTCCTTTTGAATTTGCATACCCAACTAGCTTCGTACAGGACTTAAAAGCGAAAAAAATTTCAATTTTACCAAGTGACCATACTTGCAGAATTGCATTTGAAATAGATAATACAGTTCCTGTAAAAACTGATCCTAAGCCAGTATTGGAACCATCTAATGAAATTAAACCAGATGATTTTGATATTCAGCTTGTAGTTTAATCTGAGGTTAATGTGTTTAATAAAGATCGTTTACGTATTGCTAAAGAATTACGAGGACTTAGCAATACCGATTTCGCAGAAAAATTGAGTTGCTCTATCTCTAAGGTAAAGCAACTTTTAGACGTGGATAAAGAAATCAATGAAAATGATCAAGATGATATATGCCGTGTATTAAATTTACCCAAGTCATTCTTTGCAGGTAATGACACACAACCACATGAAACAGACCAAATCTTCTATAGATCGGTTGCTCGTATTAAAGCACAGCATAGAAAAGCTAATGAGGCATATACTCTTTTAGCAATAAATATTAACAAGTACTTAAATCAGAAAGTAAAGTTACCTACTTTTCACCGTCCTGATTTAGATATTACTGAGTTTTTGGGTGAATCTAAGTATGCCGATCACCTAGCGTCAGAGTTGAGAGGTTTATGGGCTTTAGGTAATCAACCTATTAATAACATTGTTTCGTTGTGTGAGCTAAAGGGAATCCGTGTCTTTAGATTACCGACTGAAATTCGAGAAATTGATGCACTATCTTTTTTTGATGATGAAAGTGGTAGCCCTTTCATATTTCTAAATACATTTAAGTCTGCCGAAAGAGCCCGCTTCGATTGTGCACACGAACTTGGTCATATCGTTATGCATACGCATAACAAAAAAATTCGTGTCGAGAAAGATAATCGTGTTCTCGAAACTGAAGCGGATCAATTTTCATCTGAATTTTTAATGCCAACAGATGCATTTCTTTCTACTGCTCCACGCTATTTTTCACTAGAAAATATGATTGAGTATAAAAAGATTTGGCGAACATCCCTGAAGGCTATTAACTATAAAGCTCACAAGCTGGGATTAGTTAGTGATTGGGTTAATCGTAGTAACTCTATAAAGATCAATTCGTTGGGCTACAACATTAATGAACCTGAAGAAACTCATCGAGATGAGAGTTTGATGTTGCCCAAAATTATCTCTGTTTTAGCCTCACAACCATCTTTTGATAAAAATAAAATGCTTGATGAAATTGGAATCTCTGAAGAAGATTTTAATCAATTAACATTTGATGCTTTAGTTAAAGTTGAGCCCCCGAAGAAAAAACATAAGTTATATATTGTCGAGTAATACAAACCTTCCTTAAAAATAATGCGCCTTACGGCGCACTATTTATGCAAAATCCTGATTAATTTTTTTATGACTTCACGCCCAACGTAGTTTTGCAGTAATAATCCGGACAACGCCACGTTCAACAGGGGCCTTACCTGTAACCTCACCAATTTGCTCGCAAATGACGACGGTTTCGCCTTTTTTCACCAAGCGAGCAAGGTAGCCTTCAGCTGCATGGTAAGGAACGCCTGCCATAGGGATAGGTTCACCATTGGCTTTGCCACGATGGGTTAGGGTAATTCCGAGAAGTTTAGCGGCCTTGTGTGCATCTTCAAAAAATAGCTCGTAGAAGTCACCCATACGATAGAACATCAAAGAGTGCGGATGTTGCATTTTGACGCCCATGTACTGTTGCATCATGGGAGTGAGGGTGGACAAATCAGTTATGATTCCCGAATTGCTCATGTAGGTGAAATCCTTAAATCTTTGAAAATGCACAATATAAAAATAGACCGAGCGACGCCGCTTACCGTATGTATTTATGTGCTATGAACAGCTATTGTCTGAATGGCAATATCTTAGCAAAATTGAAAACGACTAAACAATAAATCATCTATAAAGCGAACAGTTGTTAAACAGCCAAGTGATTATTGCTGTAGGCATTAGGTGTAAAGCAAAAATAAAAAAGCCTAAACATCTGTTTAGGCTTTTTAAGATTTAAGGCTTATACAGACCGAGTTCAGTCAGGTGCAACCGTAGGATACGACGTAACTCAAGAACAGCTTCAGGCGTTTCTTGAATAGAATGTCCACCTTTAATAATCTTCTCAGACAATGCACCATCTAGATGGGCACTCGTATAAGGCACGACATCGTCTGTAATGATATTGAGGTCATCACTTTTGGTCGCATTCCCCATGATGCTGTGGAATTTCATGCCCTTGTATGGAACGACATTTTTAGTTAACCGAGTAAAATTAGAGTTTTTGCTGAGATCACTTGGCCCATTTTGAATGAGTCCATTATCGACATCTTTAATGAAGGCTTGTAGGTCAGGGTCACTACTTTGTATAACATCGGTCAGTGCTCCCAAAAACGCACCTGGTAGACGAATGACTTTACGTGCCGCAAGGGTAAACCAGCGGTCAGCAAACTCTGTCCCACGATGTGGCGCTGCCAAGAAAATGGCCCGACTAAAGTTTGGAATCGGTTGAATATCGAGGCGTGATTTAAATAGAGGGTCATTTTTAAATTGTTGCGCACGTCGATTGGGTAGCAGTTTCATTGCTGCAGGGGTTAAGTCAGCATCGCTCACCAAAAGCCGTGCAATAATGCCGCCCATACTATGTCCCACGAGCACGGCATCCTTTTTGGCAGGCGCTTTGCTGTCGACCAAATTAAAACTTTGTTGAATGATTGCATAGATTTGGAAACGACTTTCTAAAATTGGCATATTGGTCGAGTAGAACACTTGCCAGACTTGATAGTGCTCACGTAGCACGGGGTCGCCCATGACATCATTCGTCAAACGAATCCATGCCTCTGGACTGCTGGCTAAACCGTGGACGAGGACCACCACTTTTTTATTTGGATTGTACGGCTCAAGCATGTATAGGTGTGGCATAGTGAGGCGTGCATCACGATCAATCAGTGATAAATACGCGGCTTTACCTAAATTGTTTTGTGCTAACCATAAGCCATAAGGTGCAGAAAAGTTTGCAGCGAGTGGGTAGCTTTTGCCTGCAATTTTCGCAGATTCAAACTTATAGGGATCATAAGCTGAGATTTCAAACTCAGGGTTGTTTAAGATCTCATCGATATTGGATGCAGAGCGTGGCTGTGCGGTAATAGTCGCTGCTAAATAACGGGCATTGTGAATGTTTGGATTACGACCATTGGTATACTGATAATGTAGTGGATCGACAATATATTTGGCTTTTTCAGGTGAGGTGTCATTGTGCTCAGGTGGGAGGACAATCAGAAACTCTGAACCAAAACCATCGCGACGTGTGATAGAGCGCAGGCCTGAAAAGTTCATATTGTAAGTTGACATCAGTTGTTCAACTTGACGGTTTTTTAAAAGTGGGTAATTGTCATAATTAATACGGTAAATACTTTGCCCCACTTTGATTTGATTACCGACTTCAGATGGCCCATGGCGTAGGCCATAACTATTCACGAGTTTAGCGATAGCTTGATTATAAAAGTCACGGAGTTGGACTTGTCGGTTATCAAAAATACGGTCTTGGGGGCCACGTTTGGTGTTAAACATGTAGGCATAACTGTAGCGAATGCTTTTATCCAGCATGCCGAGTTGTTGATCTAGGCAGCTTTGGTAGTTTTGTTTTTGCAGTGCCTGTTTTTCTTCAGACTGTGTCTTGGCTAAAATACTGACTTTACAGGCAGATGATTTTTCTAAGGAAAGTGCTTTAGCGAGATACAGCTCGCTGGCAGTAGAGAGGAGCTGTTCATCCTGAATTTGTGGAATCTGTTTGAGTTCGCTGACACATTCTTCAGGTTGCTCTGAACAGATTTTGGCTTCTCTACCCGTCATAGACAGCACGTTTAGACTCGCTTCACTGAGCTTATCCCGCGTTAAAATACTCTCACGCTCATTGGTAATCGTAACGTTCAGTGATTGATTTTTCACACTGACCACTTGGCAACCACTCAAAAGCGAAACGAGAGTGGTCATCATCAAGGTGCTACGGATGTATTTAGGCATAAAAAGCGTCGACTACCGTTTATTCTTTTGAATTTTTTAAATCATACGATAATTCTCGGATTTATGTAAGCATCCGCTGAACGCCATCGCCAAGTTTTAACGGGGTTCAGGTTTCCAGCGGTGAGGTAGTAATTCTTCTATTTGGGGCACTTTATGTGTTGGCAACCTTTTCAGCACATCACTTAAATAGGCATACGGATCCAAGCCATTCAGCTTTGCTGACTGGATTAAAGTCATGATATTGGCAGCTCGTTGACCACTGCGCAGCGAACCTGCAAATAGCCAGTTCTTACGCCCCAAGGCCCAGGGACGCATTTGGTTCTCTATCCAATTATTGTCAATGGGTAGATTGCCATCATCCAGATAGCGGCTTAAAGCAGTCCAACGTTTTAGGCTGTAATTGATCGCCCGGGCGGTTGGAGAACTCGATGGCACCGTCAGCTGATGTTGGTTGAGCCATTCATATAGTTGTTGCATGACCGGTTGACTATGCTGTTGTCGGTATTCGCAGCGGTCTTCCGCTGTACCATCCGTCTTTTTTCTTAATTCTGCTTCTATCGCATATAATTTCTGAATCAGCACTAATGCCTGTTCAGCGACCTGACTTTTCTTGGTCACATGTAGTTCATGGAATTTACGACGTGCATGTGCCATGCAGCCCACCTCAATGACCTGACCTGATCTAAAGCGTGCTTTATAACCACTGTCATCATCACAGACCAAATGACCCTGCCAGCCTTTCAGGAAGTCTTCAGCATGCTGGCCAGAACGGCTATCTTGAAAGTCATAGATCACTGCCTGAACTGGATTGTACTGTGTGCTGGCATAGGCCCAGACATAACCTTTTTTGGGCTTTTTCTCATTTTCACCCATCTGCATGACCGTCACCGGTGTTTCATCTGCATGGATCACCTGCTGTTGCAGTACCACCTGTTTTAAGGCATTGGCCAGAGGTTCCAGTTCCACCCCACAGCGGCCAATCCAGTCAGATAACGTTGATCTAGACAGATCAACACCTGCGCGTAGAAAGATTTGACGTTGACGGTACAAAGGCAAATGATCGGCATACTTTGACACCAGCACATGGCTAAGCAATTCAGGTGAAGCAATGCCTTTATCAATCACATAGGCTGGCATCGCTTGCTGAGTCAGAGTGTCACACTGATCACAGACCCATTTACCACGCACATGCTGTTCCTTATAGAACTGTGCCGGTCTGAAATTCAGTTTTTCACTGACATCTTCACCGATACGACGCAAGGTACAGCCACAACTGCATTGTGTTGATTCAGGTTCATGCTCAATACGGAGGGTGTGTAGATGATCTGGCAACAGCCGACGTTTAGGTTTGTTGACTGGGGCTTTCTGTGCAGCTGCATTGGTTTTATCTGCATTCAGTCGTTCCAGTTCCAGATCAACCGCTGCAATATCTTCTTCAACCGCTTCATCCCAGAGATGGATTTGTTTTGCGGTTAGATGTTCGTTTTTACTGCCGAATTTATGCTGTTTAAATAGTGCAAGCTCATGCTCGTATTTTTGATTGAGAATAGAAAGATGTTGAACTTTAGAATCTAATTGCTGATTGGTGACTTCAAGATGTTGAACTCTGGCATCTAATTGCTGATTTGATTGTTCCAGTTGTTGTTTAGATTGTGCCAGAGACTGATGCTGCATCGCCAACTGTCTGGTAAATTCCAGCAGTTGTTCATGGGTCAGTTGGCTTAAATCAGGCAGCGTATTCATGACCGCAGTATGCCTGAGGTCATGATGCAGAGGAAATAGAACGTTTGGAGAATAGCAGAATGGATGAGCCTGGTTTAGAGCATTGTTACCACTTGCTGCAGTCCGATTCTTTGCCAGGGCAAACCCTGGATCAGTGCCTGTAACTGCTCCGGGCTGATCGCCATACTTTCACCCTGGTGAACTTTAGCCCAGTGGAATTTCCCCTGTTCCAGCCGCCGGGCACACAGCCAGATACCCAGTCCATCATGCACCAGCACTTTCATACGATGGCCACGCTTATTACAGAACAGGTAAGCGCAATGCGGTTTGATGTAGCCAAAGGCTCTCAGCACCTGAGCCATGGCTGTATCCATCCCTGCACGCATGTCCATCGGCTGGGTAGACAACCAGATCTCATCAATACGAATCATTGAGTCAAACCCTGGATCAGCAACAGTAATTCAGTTACTGACTCCACCGGCCAGTCGATCTCGATCATCTGATCCCTTGCGGAACTTGGTGCCTCATGTAATGGAATCCTGATATGAGCGACAGCTTTCTTCTCTGGCACAGGTGGTAGAGGTGCTTCTTGTTTGACTGGAGTCGGGTGAAGAATGACCGGAAGAAAGTCAGTCTGTGGAATGGATGGGGTTTTTAATGCAGGGGGCATTGATCTGGACTGACGAATCCATTTATGTAGCAGATTGGCATTGATCTGATGTTGCATTGCTACCTTGGCCACTGATGTATCTGGCTGCTGGCATTGCTGAATAAGTTGATGTTTAAATTCAGCTGTGAAGGTTCGACGGGGCTTTTTTAGCGTTGGTGCACTGTCTATAACTGTCTTTAAATCCATAAATAGGTGTCCACTTAAATTTAAGTGGACACTATCGCGGTATTAATGAGTTAGAAAAAGTGGGGTTCAGCGGACGCTTACGTTTTGCATCCCATAAGTCATACTTTAACTGAAAATGTAACTTGCCCCATCATGACTTTTTTCATATAGCCTACTTGAACTGACACCATAAATCCCATGTGTTCCATAAAGCATCGTATACAATTTCAGAGAAATTCTTTAGTTATGTGATCAGGCTATGTGCTCAAATTACCTATTTCCAAATAAAAGAAATTTGACACTCTTAGGTGTCGATACAAGCCAGTTTGATCTTGAGCTTAAGGATCATGTATTCCCTTCCTATCATGCTCCAATCATTCTGAACGGCTCAGATCACTTAGAGCTTGATATTGCAAAGTTTGGATTACTACCGAGCTGGGCGAAAGAATTGAAGTTCAGCAGTCATACTTATAACGCCAGAACTGAGTCTGTAGCAGATAAGCCTAGCTTTCGACATGCTTGGAAGTACAGCAAGTTCTGCCTAGTCCCAGTACAAGAATTTTATGAGCCGAAATACATCAATGACAAGCCACACTGGTACACCATCAAGCGTAAAGATGATCAGCCTTTTACTGTTGCAGGGATCTATGATGATGCAGTGATTAATGGCAATAAGGTACGTTCCTTTTCAATGTTGACCATCAATTCGGACCATCACCCTTTTATGAAACAATTCCATGCACCGAAGGATGAGAAGCGATCCATCATCGTTATTCCAGAACAGTACAGAAAAGACTGGCTAACAGCCGATCATGAACATGCGCATGAATATTTCTTTCAAATGCCCGATGAATTCGTCACATTTCCACGCGATGAGCAGAAACAAAACGTCTTATTCTGACGCATCCTTGTTTATCCACAACTTTTTAAATTTGAATTTTAAACGCTGTTAGTAATATCCTATTTAAACAAATTCTACTTCCAAACACGCCTCGTAGCGTAGGAGTATCTCATGTCTAAGAAGTTGCCTATTTACTTCTCTGACGACGCATGGTCATCTTTACAAGAGCTCATGGGTCCAGAGGGTAAACCAAGTCCTACCATCAACACCGTGCTTGAACAAATCGCTGTTCAAAATGAGCTTGTTGAAAAATTAGGGCTTACTGCTGTCCTACCCAAATCCAAAGTATCTATTCCCGTCTCTTTAGAGCGTATTCCTGCAGGTCCGGCCTTCAGCACCAAGGATGAGCAAGACAAAGCACTCGATCTGAATGAGTTCCTGATTCACAACCCTATTTCTACTTTTATTGCCTATGTAGACAGTGAATCCATGCTCGATGCTGGCCTAGAGATTAATGATCCAATCATTATTGATCGCAGTATTGAAGCCAAGCATTACGATATCGTGGTTGCCCTGATTGATGACAATGCCTCGACCATTAAGCGGCTGATGATCACCAATAAGATGTCCAAGTCTGAAATCAAAGAAATATTTGGAGATGAAGATTATCCGCTTCCAGAACTTTGGTTGAAGGCTGAAAATTCGAATTACAATCACATCATTCCTGATGATAGTCAGACCATATCAATCTGGGGTGTGGTGACTTTTAATTTAAAGCGTATTTATCACCGCTCATAAAAAGAAGAATAACCATGCAAAGTGAAAATGAAATATTCGCGTTAGTCGACGTGAATAATTGCTACGTCTCGTGTGAGCGTGTGTTTAATCCTGCCTTGAATGATCGCCCAACCATTGTGCTCAGCAACAATGACGGCTGTGCCGTGGCCAGAAGCCAGGAAGCGAAAGACTTAGGCATCAAGATGGGTGTTCCTGTATTCCAAATTAAAGAGCTGATCAAACAACATAACATTCAGGTGCTATCCAGTAATTTCTCCTTATATGGCGAAATGTCCAAGCGCTTTATGGAGCTGCTTGGGGACTATGTTGCACCAGGAGATCAAGAGGTCTATTCCATTGATGAATGCTTTCTGAAGCTCACAGCTTACGAGCATCTATTTGACCTGACTGTATATGCTCAAGACATGAGGGCTAAGGCTTGGCGTTGGTTAGGCCTACCCTGCTGTATTGGAATTGGTCGCTCTAAAACCGAAGCCAAGATTGCCAATCATCTCGCCAAGAAAAACAAGTTCTTCAATGGGGTCTGTAATCTGGCCCATATGGACCCATGCTCTACAGAAACGCTACTCGCGCAGGTTGATGTGTCTGAGGTTTGGGGCGTAGGCAGACAGAACTGTAAGAAGCTCAATACTATGGGTGTTCAATCTGTGCTGGATCTGATCAATGCCAATCCTAAAGAAATCAAAAAGCAGTTTAGTATCGTGATGGAAAAGACGGTGCTTGAGCTACAGGGCCTTTCTTGTATTGACCTTAGTGATGATACTGTAGCGAAGAAGCAAATCATCAGCAGCCGTTCATATGGCAACCCAGTGTATGAAATGGATGACATTAAAGCTTCGGTTCGGCTTTATGTGGCCAGAGCCGTGAAACGAATGCGGGAAGATGGCTCAATCTGCAAGATGATCGGCGTGTATATCCAAACCAGTCGCTTTGATAATACAGAGCGCTACTCGCCTTACATCGTCGTTCAAATGCATGAGCATACGGATGATCTACTGCTCATCACCAAGGCCGCGATGAAAGGCATCGATCAGATATTTAAGAAAGGCTTTAAGTATAAAAAGGCGGGAATCGTGCTGCTCGAAATTACAGATCAATCCAAGTTTGTGCCCGATCTATTCACGGACTATTCACATAAGCAAGAGCGAGAAAGGCTTTCAGATGCCATCGAAGCCATCAGTGAACGGTTTGGGAAGAATCTCGTCACGCTAGGCATTGCCAACAATAAAGAAGCCACATGGCACATGAATCAAAACCTTAGATCACCTTCGTATTTAACCAAATGGTCTGACTTACCAAGAGTAGGATAAAAACATGCACTTATTTAAATTAACTGACGAACAACTCGCACAAATTCTTATCCCGAAACGATTTGTACCACCTACTCCACCTGAACATGAAGGCAAGAATATGGTCTATGTATTTGATAGTGAGGATAAGTTTGAACTGACTTATGATGAGCTGGTGGAAATCATTAGCAAAGCTAGAATGGCTGGTCCGAAGTTGATACCTGTCTTAGGCACCGTGAATTAAATTGTGCAGTGTTCGCACGCCACTTGAAACATAACTTGATTGGAAATGAATTTGGGCTGAGAAAAATTCAGTTCAAATTTAACCTGACGGGCACACTAAAAAATGGGTAATTGTCAGATCGAGTTTGGACTACAACACTTTAGCTCATCGATTTACCATACCGCTAATCTTCACACCATTTTCGTAAATCCAGCGATCAAACTGTGATACTACATTCCGCTTATTAATCCAAGTCAGCATGGTGCTTTTCATAAAGGCAGTTTACTTATAAACAGGGAAATTTCTAAACAATTCCCCTTTAACATGCTTAGGCTATTTGATCCAGAGTTCATCTTTTTGCATCATTTTTAACATTAAATTAAATATAACCAGCGGAGTAACATTTTTTTTGTTAGAGCCGACAACTCTTTGAAAACTAAATTTAACGGTTCGCTCAGGAGCATCCAAATTAACTGGGTAGTTTTGTTTTTCTAAATACAGATGATCTCCTAACATTGGCTCTATACCAGTAATAAAATTAACAATTTGTTGCTCATCACCTTTCATTCGGCATTGAAAATGTAGAAAATTCTTACGCAGTTTTCCAAATAATAATAATATTTTAAGCGCCTTAACCATGTTCTTTTCTTTCAGTGCATCTTGCTGCCTATCATCTTTATAATGAAAATCAAGGAGAGGAATTATTTCATCTGGACGAGTCAGTTTTTTAGCCTTTTCGTAAAGTTCATCAAACCAACTCTCTTCTAAATTCTTACTATAAACATAATTCGTTTTTAAATTAAATTTTTGGCGATCCATCCATTTAGTGCTCATCCATTGACATCGTTGCATCCATTCTTGAGCTTGGGTATCTTCGCTTAAACGACCTTCTCTAAAACTTATCAAACGTTGAAAAGGTGTCAGAGTACTCTTCTCTATACTAAACTTCTTTTCTTGTCGGCCAGCCATCGTAACTGGCTGTGTTTGCTGATAAGAATTAAACCATTTCTGCTGCTGAGTATAACGATTTAGGTTTATGTAGTCTGTACTTGACTTCACTGGACTAAAACACTGTTCTAATACTTTTTTTGAAATGATACACGGCGAATTATAAATTCGATCGACTGCTAATAAATCCAAAACATGAAGGTAATTTGAAGCCGTTTGCTCAATACTGCTATGCCCCATCCAAGAGGCGAGCACCTGCCATTTATGTTGAATAATCTCTTCTTGAGCACGTGCTTTCATACCAAACAATAAATCCCTCATCTTTTTTGCTTTTACCCAAGGACAATCTGTGTAGGTCTTGATCATTTCTTTTGAACCGAGCAAAGTTATTGCTAGATAGTTAGCAGCACTGTGGCGTAATGTATGAAAACTAAAGCCATGATGCATACCTAATATTTGACTAAACAAATCTACTGTAATTTTGCTGATACATTGATCAGTTAATACACGATGATTCACACTAAAAAGTAGATCATCCTGCTGATTAACCAAATATTGCTCATAACGATGTTGTATGTAACGTTGTACTACTAAAAACTCATGTTCTGACAATGCAATTTTCAATGGTATTTGACGATTCGCACTTCGCGTTTTCAGACGGCGATATGAATTGTCTTGGATATGAAGCGTGATATTATTAAAAACTGTATTTTCTTTTTCTTTATAAAGTAGCTCTGGGCAAATAATATCTTGTATTTTAAGACAACGAACTTCATTTAATCGAAGTCCAGTTCTATAACTTAGTAAATACATCAGCTTTAAACAACTCAGATGATCGACCCACTCTGATGCCGTTGGCTCTTGACTTAAATTTTCTAGTTTTTCCAATAATTTGCCAAATAGCAAAGGACTCACTAGCCGTGCATTGCAAATTTGTAAATGCTTAAAACTTGAATTCTGTAACACCAATACCCCTGGAGCATCATAATTCTCTATACAGAATTGATGAAAATCTTTTAGGCGACCAAAACGGTATTCTGCGCTTTGGTGCATCTTACGAGAGGTTTTTCCTTTCACCGAATCTCGTTGAACTGCTTTTTCATCACGTTCACTGCTGTATTTCAATAGCTGCCGATATAAATCCTCATAGTCATCTATGGATTGTTGCTTTAAATCTAATTTATTGAGCCAAATCTCAAATATAAATTCTTTGCCAAACGATCCTAAGTAGCTTTCAATAGTTGATAATTGAAGCCCTCGTTTTTTTAAATGCATTAACCAGTGAATTAAGCGTAGTTGAGCATCAATTAAAGACTTTTCCTCCGTATTAGCATCAACTATCTTCTCCTCTAACACCCTTCTAGTTTCTTGCCAAAAACGTAGCGTGCGTTCTTCTTTATTCCTCTTTTTATCTAAACGCTCAACTTTTTGACCTTTACGTTTCTTTTGACCAAACAACATCAACTCATACGGAATCGTTTGTAATTTGCTTTGAACAGTCGGAACTTCAGGAAGTAACTGCTCTTGTTCAAAATGAATAGGGCGATTATCTGGTTCTGTGACTTGATTGTAATCATTATTCCACAGCAATCTAAATTCGGATGGCCTTAAAGCAACAGTATTAATCTCTTGCTGAAGCACATTACTCAAAAATATATCTATGCTGAGGTTTGGATTAAATTCGAGTACCATTTGCACATCATTAAATGCACGAAATCCACGGCGTTTAATTTGATATTGCAGATCCCCAAGACTTTTTTTCCTGCCTATCTTACTCAAGCTTTCTAAAATACAATCTTCAACTGAATGTTGCAGACAAAATTCTTTCTGAGTAGCTTTCAACTTTTTTAAATATTGCAAAATGAACTGCGCATATGGGTTAAAAAAAACATGTTTCCATTGGTACAACTTTCCCTGTTCTACATCGTTGCCATATTGAGAGTTTTCAACACGATAATGTAGTAACAATGGATTAGTGATTTTTTTGTAGTCCGAATGGTATAACCGAAAACAATTCAGATCTGTACCAAGCTCAATGGCCTCCTGCAATTGCTTCTGAATAGCAATCAAATGCTGTTCATCTGCACAGCCTGAAATATATATAAAACTTAAGCATAAATTTCCCCATAAGTACTTTGGTTCATTCCAATATTCAAATGAATCTTGCCAATACTGCCTTAATTCCTTAAGTACATGGATATGTAGATGCCCCTGTTCTAACCGTGACTCTGTACTCTCAATTTTTCTAGGCAGTACGATCCGTTTAGTATGTGGATTTAGCTTAATTCTGTATGATTTTTTATCTACATTCTGGTTGAATTGCTTCCTTCTTTTATTAAATTCATCTTCAGTAAATTGCATCAGTTTTGATTGTTCGTCTCGGCTCAACTTTTGACTCAAACAATCAACACTATCTTTAATGTCATGCCATTTTTCAGCGATCTGCTGATCAAGTTTTTGCTGCATTTCTTTCGTCAATACTTCAGGTGGAGAAGGCTGTCTATCTAGCGACTTTTTCACCATTTTATGAATATCAACAAATAGATCATCTAGTTGTAGTTTTATTAGTTCTTTGATTTTTTGCATACAACTATTTTCGCTCTAAGTGTTTAATCGATAAAGATTTGACATTATCTTGCAATTGCTGGCGGGCTTGCTGTACATAGACATTCGGGATAAGTGAAGAATGCGGATGAAAAGCCTCTCGGTCACGTTGGTCATGACCATACAGGGCCTGAATTAAGTGAAAAGCTAATGCTGGTTTACCCTCTTGCTGCTCATGCATCAAAAAGTTCATGTCAAAATGACGTAACCAATTCGAATACATATTCTTTGGAAAGACTCCTTGCATATATGAATTCACCCATTTTCTCGATAAAGGGATTAACTTAATTTTCCTGCTCTGCCATTCTTTGACAGTTATCGGCAAGATATCTTTACTAAAAATGACCTTACCAAAAAGATCATTTACAGTTATCTTCTTCTTTGCAAAGACTTGTCTAAAAAATGAACCGTACGCTTCAATAATTTGTTCTAAAAAGGCAGTGTAATTTTGCAGTGTTTTTATGAAAAAATCAGATAAAGGGATAAAACGACCATCTTTTCTTGCTTTACTATTTTTTTTATCATTCACATATAAAAGCTTGAGCTCAACACAATAATCATCCAAATTCCCCAACAGGTTTTTTTTAGGCCGACTTGCCAAACTCAACAAACTGATATGCCACATCCAACACGCATATGCATTAAGTTGATTAATAATGTGCTTATCTTCTTGGATGTTTTCGTGACAATGTCTATGTAAAATATGGAATTGCTCTTTCACAAAATTGGGTTCAAGTGCCAGTTGGCTCCCTATCCTTCCTATAGATAATGCAGATTGTACTTTGAATTGTTGTTGCAATATTTTTAGTTCAGCCGTGTCTTCAGTAAAATGTGTGGAATGTGGTGTAAGTGCTTTTTCTAAAAAGGCTAGATATGTGCTACTGAGTTGAGTTTTCGGTAGCCCGCCATAATAGATACCAGGCATGTGATGCTGACTATCCCGCCCAGCAATTACATGAGCAAGATATTCATTATATGTTTCATAATATATATGAAAATATAATTGAGCCTGCAGTTTTTCTACAGTGATCGAACCTACAAACCGATTATCAAGCCAATTCTTAAGTTTCGTATTAATGTGTGTTGATGAAATTAGTGGATTCGATGCTTGTTCTATATAGTCAAACCAAGCAGAAGGTAAATGTAGTTGATGTGTCATCACTTCATTCCACCGCACATGATTTAAGCTCTTAATCTTCTGCTCTGTAATTTTAAGATTTAATTTGAGTAAATATTCGCGACGTCTACTTGAACCATTCTGGATCAAAATTCCATCTTGAATAAGCTCGTTAAAATCCATCAGTGCGACGGGTGATAATCCCGTCAAAAGTGACAATAAACATGCTGCAGCGATTGCAGCATCCCTCCAGTGCCCGGATAACTCGGTTCTCAACACATAAACAATTTGCTTCAGTATATCTGGCGCCAAATAATGTGGATTTGTAACAAAAGGAGCATGACGGCGCTGGCGATGCCGCATTAGATGCGTCGCATTATCGCTGAGTATATAATTTAAATTTTTAGACTTTTCATCTTCTGAATAAAACTCCATTTCAGGATCTAATAGATCAACTTCACCCTCTTCATCTTTGTGAAGAGCGGCATCATAAATACTGATCTTTGCGTTATGTCCAATATCTACTTGCTTACCCGTTTTAATTTCACGAAATTTTTTGAGTTCATTTTTCGTCGGCCATTGCAAAACTTTACTTTTTTTTGACTTACGCTGACGATGAACAACACGACGATCATCAAGTCTTTTAAAAATTATTAATAGAGCCGATAAATACTCTATGGCTTGTACTTGTTTGAAATCTTTAATATTAAAAAGTTGATTACGATCCTCCTTTTTCAAGTTACGTTCGTACATGACATAGCGATTTAGTAGCTCACTGCATTCTTGAAATAATTCAGCATGATTAGAATCCAGAACATATCGTGATACATAGCGAAAGAGATCACAAACATGTTTTTGCTTATTCTCAGCTTTATCAATTTTTGCAAATTCTTGATACTGCCGATATGTTAAAAAACTCGCTTGTAGAATCAAATAACGTTCAGACGACAGCTCTTGAGTATTACTAGTAGTCGGGCATGCAAAATAACTTAAAGAAGCTAGATAATAATATTTACCTAATTGTCTAGAACTAGATATATAGCCATATATCTGTTGTGCTTCCTTATATAGAGCATGGGCTTTTTCACGTAAATCATCTGATAGATCGACAAATTGTGTATTCACAACATGATTGCGTAATAAACAATAATCTTTTTGGAATTTTTCTGCTAAATCTAAGAATTGCTCTTCTGTTTCAATCTTTGGCATATTCGCTTTCGCTTAATTTTTTATCAAATTGCATTGGTTAAATTCATTACGATCTGAACAATTTGGTAAAAGTTGATCTTTTATTGAACTCTTTGTCAGCTTAAAAAATCTAGCAAAAAATTTAGCATCCAGCTCTTTCTGAGCTTTTCTCTCAAAGCACAAGTGTTGCTGTGATTTTTCGATAAAATCATCAAGATTATGTATCAACTGTAAGATTGCAACATAATTAGAATGTACACGTAAGCATGGCTCCGTTTGCATTAATAGCAATATTTTTTGCCAAATTTTCACATAGATTATTTTGAACTTTGCTTGTACTACTACTTTCTGGCTCTGTTTAATCTTTTTGATTTTCAGTAGTTCTGAGTTAATTTTTACTATCTTAAATTGAACATTTTGTCGCTCAAAGCAAAAGGGCATGATAAATTGCCCCATAAATATCTCTATATTTTTTACTAAATAGTCAAATTTTAACATTTTTATCGATATAAAAAATGAGCATATCTTTGTATATTAAAATTCATTTAATTTATCAACTAAATTTTCTCAAAATTACAATTATCAACAAATACATATGGTTTACTTATCATGGGTGGTCTAAATTTTAAAAATTCTTCCACTTTTTTTTAGTTTTCTGTTATTACATGAAACAATACCGTTGTATTACATTTTGAAATGCTGTGTATGCAGCATTGATCAAAAAGATTCTCTGCTATACTTACTTCACGTGTAGCATCAATGGAGTTTCGAAATGCTCAGAACCACTGAACAGAAAAAAAAATATATTCAAGCGACACGTGCGCAAAACTATCAAGCCAGCCTAAAGCTTGAAGGCATTACAACGACAGCTCAAACAACTCAACAAAGTAAAGCTGAAATCTTGCAAAAATATAAGAAGTATTCGCAACCCGAAACTTAGTCAGGTGCATGTATGGATAAATATGGGGAAATGGGTGACAGCCTGTATTGTTACCCTGGCACAAATATCCTAAAGAACAAACTCAATATTCATGATGAACAAATTTTAGAACAAGCTGAACTAGAACTGTCTGGATTGGCAAGTAACTTAATTGAATATGCTGAACCACCTTACGACTTACAATACTTAAAATCAATTCATGCGCAGCTCTTTGGCGACTTATACGACTGGGCAGGAAAGTTAAGACAAATCGATATTTCCAAAGGTGACACCCGTTTTTGTAATTTTTCCCGTATTGAAATTGAAACCAATAAACTACTCAAACCGCTTCAAGAAAAAAAATACTTTCAAGGCTTAGCACCACAACAACTGATTCCTCAACTTGCCGACTTGTATTGTGAGCTTAATGTCATACACCCATTCCGTGAAGGTAATGGACGTACACAACGGATTTTCTTTGAGCATCTGATTGCTCATTGTGGTTATGGTATTGATTGGTCTCGCATTGACTCTCAACAACAATGGATTCAAGCCAATATTGAAGGTTTTTATGGTAATTTAAATCCATTAATTAAGATTTTTGAAATATGCTTTATTCAAAATACCTAAAATTTAAGTAGTCGAAGCCCACAATCCTTAATGAGCCATCATCTTTGCTTCAATCCACTGATTAATTTCCCAAATAAACCAACAATCACGATTCTTAGAAATCTTAATACTCTTCGGGTAATTTAGGATCGTAATATTCAGATTACTTATCCAGAATTGAATAGATCGTTAACTTAGATAGACTTTTAAGCAATGTAACTTGCCGCATGTTTATCAACATATGTCTCAAAAAAGTCTGCCCATACATAGATTTATGGCGTTTAGTGCTTAAATTTCAGATTAATCTTCGTCTGATGACCTGAATGGATGTTACAGATTACATGCAGGTGAATTACTCTGTGGCTGTATCATGGCTTTTGTGCAATCCAATCCATTTGATCCGAATGTTCTCTTTTGCAATAAAGCAGCCTCTTCTGCTTTTCCTGAACCAACGAACTATGTCATTGATTTGATTCAACCGACAACAGTGATGCTGAATCAAATCTCCAAAGAAGGGATTAAATGCAAGAAATGTGGTAAGAAAAAGATAGGGGATGGAAGTTATTATCCGTCTAATTGGAACCAGCCCATGAGTCGAGATCAGTTGAGTAAGAATCATTTTAAATGAATAAGAGAAGGATGGCTTACCTCACTTCTCCGAATAACAATGCTATGCTTTTCAACCAAGGTTATAAATTGGCAACTACATTTCATTCTTCTTCATGCTGGTCCTATAGCCTGTAGACAATTACTACATCATTTGCATTCAATGCTCAATACAGCCTGTCAGCAGAACCGCAGCGATACTTTTTTTCGTGCATACATGTAGTGTTTAAATCCATTCATTTTTCAATGATCCTCTGCCGTTTATCACATTTATGGTCGATCTTTAACCTTGAGAAAAATGCACATACCGATCCCTTCAAACTGTCAAATTTATGTATGCATGACATTTAAAGAAAATTATCTGATCAATTTTTTTAGGTAAAATTCATCAAGAAAAAAGTTATTATTATTCATAATATCACCAATAACCACATAAAAACAATAATTTAATAAATTATTCTTCCAATTTTTTTATATTTAGTGTTATTACCTCTAAATCCATGTTTACCACCTTCTATTACATAAGTAATTTAGAAGTATCCACGATATAAATTGCTTGCCCTCACACCTCTCCCCTCTCACGCCCAAAAAATTTATACTGAAAGGCAGATTAAGCCCGTTCGAGTTACATATAGCCGCATGCTATATTGAAAGCATTAAGAAAATATCCTCAATATTTATAGGATTTTTAAAGTATGAACTAATTTTCGAAGAACCCTTTCTAAGTAATGTGACCTATTAGGAAAAATGAAAATACTGAAATCTCCGTATCAACAATCAGTCAAAGTACATCCTGATGATTTTCTGTAACCGATACCCAAGGACTATACCTACCCTTCTGATGTGCTGTGCAACAAAGCCCTCCTTAGCCACACTATAGCTATAGATTAATTCCATTATTTTGTGATTTAATTAAATTATTCATTCTTAAGACCCAATTTAATGGATTTATATTTCACTAAACCAGAAGAAGTTGTGACTCTTTTAGGTGAGCGTTTACGTAAGCAACGACTCTTTCTGGAGATGTCTCAAGCTGAGGTAGCAGCACGCGCTGGTGTCGGCGTGAATACAGTTTCGAATCTTGAAGCGGGACGAAATGTATCTGTTGAAAATTTAGTCCGTATTGCAATGGTCTTGGGTCGATTAAACGAACTTCAGGAACTATTTAAACCTCAGCTTAACAGTGTGAATGACATTCTTCGCTATGAGAGTCAAAGTAAGCGCCACCGTATTAAGAGGAAGGGATAATGCTCAATAGACTTAATGTTTATTACAACGGTTGGGGCGAATCATGGTTATGGGGAACGCTGATTAGTTCAACAGCCACGACAGGTAGACCCACCATTGCTTTTGAATATAGTCCAGAAACAATACAGCAAGGTGTTGAGCTCTCTTCTTACTTGCTGCCTTTAAAAGGTCTACCATTCAGACAAGGTTTTCCTACTCATCAAATGGGACTCCCAGGTCCAGTCTATGACGCTTTACCAGATGGTTGGGGCATGATGTTGATGGATCGATATTTCAAAAAAATTGGCTTAAATTCAGCACGAATTGGACCTTTGGAGCGTCTGACCTATATTAGTAGTCACGCAATGGGTGCCCTCTCCTTTGAACCTTGTGTTGCTGACATGCAAACCTCAGAAAATATCCCTTTACAACAACTGGCCCAGGAAGTTCAAGAAGTACTCAAAGGTGAAGGTGGTGAATTTCTACAGCATTTATTGGTCATGGGTGGCTCCCCTCAAGGTGCCAGACCAAAAGCGTTGGTTTACCGAGATCCTGTCAATTTAGAGTTTTCGACTCAAGATTCTGATCAACATGAAGCCTGGCTGATTAAGTTTCCTGCTCAGCAAGAGCATCCTGAAGTCTGCGCCATTGAAGCCGTCTATGCAGAATGTTTGCGACTTTGTGCAATTGAGACTCCAGATACCCATTTCTTTAATTTGCCCAATGGTTTAACGGCTTTTGCTTCTAAACGATTCGATCGTCAAAATGGTATGCGGATTCCAATGCAGAGTTTGGCTGCATATACAGGAGCAGACTATAAAGTTCCAGGTAGCCTAGACTATCGCAATTTTCTCCGGGCAACCTTGATGTGTACGCAAGATGTACGAGAAAGATTGCATGCTTTTAAACGTGCTGTGTTTAATGTGCTTTTCAATAATCGGGATGACCATACTAAGAACTTTTCATTTCTCATGGAGAAAAATGGTCAATGGAAATTGGCTCCAGCCTATGATGTGACCTTCTGCGAGGGTCCAGGTGGTTATCATCAAATGGACATTATGGGAGAAGCGCTCAATATTTCCCGAAATGACATACATAAACTCGGTACTTCAGAAGCTAATCTGACTACTCTAGAAGTCGATGAGATCATCTTGACCATGCGTGAAATTGCACTTCAATTTAGTCAAATTGCGCAGCGCCTGTATCCCCATCAAATTCGAGAATCTACCCTACAGATGATTCAATCACGGATTCAACAGAATATTGATTTTTTAACTGAAACCTAAGCGTAAATATAAACTAAGCGCCAACCATCAACTGCAAATAGACTTTGATATAGTTAGTCGCTACATAATCTGTAGAACCTGTGAATTAGCTCTCTTTATAATCACGAATATTAGATGGATCACCGCTAAGATATATTCTGCAAACGTGAAATCACTACATCCAGATCGAAAATCACTAAGAAAAAACTGTCACCAAAAAAAGGTCTGCACTATGGATAGATGCAGACCAAACTCTGGATAACTACCAGCACGAGAAATATGTCGCAATTTTGCATAGACATGAATTTGATAAAATCAGCCCAGAAAGCCAGAAATTCATAAAAACTATTTCATCAATCCCCTATAACTTAATCACGTTCATGGTCGATCTTAAATCTTGTGAAAAGTACTCATGCTGACCTAGCCAAACTGTAAAACTCATGTATTCATAGCCTTTAAATGAATCTTTCAATCGGTATATTTAAGGTAAAAACTAGTAATCAGAAGTTATTATCACCCCCATATAAAACAAGGATCAACTTAAAAACAATAACTTAGTAAATTATTCTTCCATTTTTTTTATATTTAGTGTTATTACGAAACTACAGCTAGTTTGTGTTAGCTATTTTGTACACTAATCAAATAATTTTCAGTGGCAGAACACACCAAAGAAATTAGAAAATATTATATGAATTAATATATTGTTAGATAAAGTTAGGAGATGGACTTTTATTATTTATTTTTCTTACGTTCAGCCTTGCGCTGTTCACTCAATTTTTGATGCTCCTCTTCACTCAATTTAACCTTAGTTTGGTTAAATGGTTTACCCAGTGTTAAGTTATATTTTTCAGCACCTAAAACACGTTTTGCTTCTTTCAGAATTACATCACGAATAAAATCATTCAAAGACTCACCAACGAATCCGGCTGCTTCTTTTAGAACTTTCTCTTCCTCATAATACAAAGGTACAGATGCTAAACGTCCGTGCTCTTTACGAAAGCGTTTCTTCACATCTTGGGTGTGTGGAGTGAGAATAATCTTGTACATTAAATTACGTGTGTATTCGACTTCTTGACCATTAGCATCATCTACAGTCGCTTCAGGATTCTCTAAAATTTCCTCAAGATCATCACCAAAACCTAAAGATGGTTTACTCTTATTTTTAACCATTATAGGATCTCCACCAAGAAATCATTAAATTCATCTCTAGCCTTAGAGCTACCCATTTCCATTACAGACAAGCCTTGAATCGTTGCATCACGGAATTGTTTACGATCACGGATAATGGTGTTTAATAACTTGAATTTAGGAAGTGTTCCTAGCAGTTCGATTGAATCTGCAACTTCAGTAGATCTTGTATTTGATGGAGCTTTATTAACAACCAGATATGGTTGAAGCTTTTCATTGACCTTGTGATAGGTATTAAATAATTTCAATACAAATGGAAGGACTTCAACATCGGCTTGGCTTGGTTGTGTTGGAACAATTAACTTATCACTGACTTGAAGAGCAGATCTAAATTCTTCACTGTCACGCCCAGCTACGTCTAATAAAACATAGTCATATTTCTTTTGAAGATCTAAAAGGATCTTCTTTAAATCACCAGTATGGTATTCAGTATAAACAGGATTTTGAGTTCTACGCTTAGACCATTTAAGAGCTGACTGTTGATCATCAGCATCAACTAGGACTATAGACCCCTTCTTACTCAAGGCTACAGCAAGGTTTGTAGCCAGTGTTGTCTTACCTACTCCACCTTTACGATTGGCAATGGTAATTATCATTTCTTCTTCTACCTAAATAGATGTAACAATAGCTCTATTGTATAAAGGATTAATATAAGTCTACAAGAATAATATTTGTTTATTTTGTAACAGGTTATAGATGTGATGTGCCGCATTAAACTGGGGGTGATACAGATTCTAAAGCACTAAACTATACGGGTTGATATCTTTTTATATATCTGGTTTTAATATTAATTTATGGTACGTTTCAAACTGTAAGCATCCGGTGAACCACCGCTTTTTCTAGCTATTCAATACCGTCCATAGTTTCCATTATTAAAAGTGCTGCATTTGCCCCCAGTAAAAGAAGAACTGAACCGCCGCCAGCAATCAAGAGACTGTTGCTCACATTAGGATTCTACTGCAGCAGATGCTCTAGATAGCTTAGTCTTTTGAATATCAAATATTACTCTAGTATAATTAAATGATCTGTATTGATGAAATCAAGCGTTCTCCAGCCCATGGACATGCATGCGGATATGGATACTGCAATGGCATAGGTGATGAGAGCCTTTGGCTACATCAAACCACATTGCGCTTATCTATTCTGTAATAAGCATGGCCATCGCATGAAAGTCCTGGTGGTCTGGCTTTGTGCCAGACGATTGGAATAGGACAAGTTCCATTGAGCTTTATCCACCAGAGTGAAACTGTAGCACTCAGCCTAGAAAATTACAGGGCTGATCCAGGGTAAACCCTGACAGCGTATTGGACTGCAGCAGGTGATGAATATGCTTTCTATAGAGGAAATCTTAACAATGTCATGACTTAATTGAACTAAATCTACAATCTCTTGGATGTTCATTTAATAGCTGTATTGTTAGAGGTATTAAATGATGTAAAAACTTGTATTTAGTTATTCTAATTACAACATTTTAACTATTTTAAAAGCAGGCTTTGTATTTAATCTAGTATCTTTAACTTTATACCATTTTTCAATATCAGTAGCTTTTGCTTTGTCAGGTATATTAAGTTCATTATAAACATCTTGAATACGAACTTTTATATCTGAACGAAGAATAACTTCATCCTTTTTCAAATTAAGTAAAGTCGGAATTTCAGTTGCATTATCCTTCTGTGCATCTTGAATCTTTAATGCTCTTTCAATTGGTAACTTTCTATATTCAAATTTTCTAATCGTGTCGTGCGTCAAAACATCATAAGCAGTTTTGAAATAGTCATCCTTTGCATCAACCAATTTATAAATTTTAGAATTATCTGCATCTCTTGCTTCACAATATTCTTTCATCGTTTCATAAAAGCACTGGCTATGACCTGATAAAAATTTAGCTACACCTTCAGGTTTATGAGCGAATGCTTTATGTTTTGTTTCATCAGTCAGTAAAGCTCTAAATGAGGCAGAATATCCATCTTCATTAACTTCAGCACCTGCAACAACACGTACCACATAAGTTGCTTCTAGTGCTTCGTATGCCTGTAATTCAGCTTTCAATGCAACGTCTGAAACATACAGTTCACCTTTTTCATCTTTGAATGTGTACTTGTCATCTTCAGCAGCTTTTCTTAATTGTTCACGCCCTGCATCTGACATTTTACCTTCTTTGATATCATTCAAAACGTCTTCGCTGTCTTGGATACGTTTCTGAACTTCCTGCATCCATTCTTCTTTTGTACAACTTGCAGCTTCAGGTAGATTTCCAACTAATAGATTAATGTGTTCATTATATTTTGTGTTTCGAATACGACCACAAATTTGAGGTACAAGTACATGGAAATCTACTTTTGTAGCATCACGGAGTCCATTAATGATGATGTAGGTTTGTCCTTCTTCATCGAAGATGTCTGCACCTTCAAAAGCAGTTGAAGTATACAGATTGATCTTTGCAGGGGCTGAAGTGATGTCACTGATCTTTGCCCATTTCAAGCCAAGCTTACTATTAAATGTTTTTTGGTTTGAATTTGATTTTGAACATACAACTCTAATATCGTCAGGATTAAACAGATTCTTACCTGTTTCCTTATCAACTAAGGCTTTCAACTTACTTAGGATAGATGCAATTTCTGTCACTGAGTTATAGAAGATATGAGCATTGCCTTCAATTGTTCCCATCAAATAATCATAGCACAATCCAAACAAAGCATTGTTTACACCTACGCCATGTTCAATTTTTTGAAGGTTAAATTTAACCGGTCTAACATCACCCCACTCGATTGTACATAGTGGTAAATGTTCGAGTGCTGAAGGAAAATATTCACGTTTTGTTGGTGTCGCTGTTAAGAAAACGTACGAACCAAACTTGTTATAGTTTTGAAGTACATATTCACAAGTAGCTGCTTTGAAACTACCTAAATTCACAAGTGTATGTGCTTCATCAATCAGTAATTTAAATGCTTTTGGATTGAAGCCTGGTGTTGTTAGGAGTTTTGGTAATGAGTCAAAAGTACAAACAATTTTTCTAGAACTTGAAGTGTCTTTTAAATATTCTGTTATTTCTTCTCTCTCGGTATCACCATACACGCCAATTAAATCAACAATTCCTTGGTTGTCTGCTAATTTGGATTTAAGTAGGTTAATGTAAGGAACGAGAACTACATAATTTTTTGCATTACGGATAACTAATGTTGTACCACCACAACCTGTAATTTGTTTATTTACATAACAGTTGTCTGGAAAATCCTTAATTAGATTTGAAAGTTTTTCGGAGCTATCACTAGCTATAATTGTTATTGTATTTGCTTGAGCATCTTGCTCTATTTTTACTGCATTATTTATTACTAAATCTTGTAAATTCATTTATCGGATTACCTAAATAGGTCTTAATTTTTAGTGTCATTTATATGTTGTCAGGATATGAAGTAGTGAGGGATAATCCTCTATCCTATGTGATTAACAGTATCAAAATTATAAATCAATGTCAACACTTTATTTCACACAAGTCCATTGTTTACTCTTTTTAAGTATTTGATTGATAATATTTCAATATAAAAAAGTGTAAAATCAAACTATACACTTTTTTAAGCATACCCCCCTTATCTAAGATAGAAAAGTGTAAGGGTTTCTCTTGGACATAGCATTTTGTCTTGAGATCAACTAACGCACTCTGTTACTCTCATTCTATAGTAAACTGGTTCAGTCGTTTGTTTGCTCAAACTATTACTCGGTATATCAAAATGCTAGCGCATTTAGCTATACGCTCGCAAAGTTTCGAGCTAATAAGATTTGATTGATTAGATAATTATTTTACACTTTTTTTAGAAATGAAAATTAAATATACATTTACTATAAAAACAATTGTTTACAAGAAATACTTTACACTTTTTTTCCCACAGCCCTTTATATTATACAATAAATTGTGTAAGAGCTTAGGCAGTTATCAACAGTTATAAATTCAAAGAGTTCTTTTAAAATAGTAAAACATAGTCCTAAGACAAAAGCTTGTCTTGAGTTAGATATAAATATAATAGTAATCAATTAGTTAAAAATTTTTATCTTAAAAGAAGAATTATAAAAATTAATTAACATTCCTTCTAAAGCTCTGACGAGCCTTAGAACTCATTAACCATCTATAAAACTCTACCCTTTCTCATTTATATTCATGTTCTAAGGAACATAAAAAATCATTTATTAATTTTGTAGAAATAGAGGTAACAGTTTAAAAACATGTCTTTATTCTATTGGACTGAATAGCCACCAAAATTCTAGACACATATATCCATCTTGATCCTCTCTCGCTTTAACAACTGAAAGAAACTCTCGGTAACAGCATTATAATGGCAGTTTCCACGCCGACTCATACTGCTTTCAAGATTATGATGCTTGAGAAATGTCTGCCACCCATGGCTGGTGTATTGACTGCCTTGGTCAGAATGAATCAGGACTTTGTTCTTTGGGTTTCTTCGCCACAAAGCCATCAATAATGCATTTAAAAGCAGGTCTGTGGTGATTCTGGATTTCATCGACCAGCCAACCACAAGACGCGAAAATAAATCAATCACCACCGCAAGATATAACCAGCCTTCATGCGTACGGATATAAGTGATTTCAGTCACCCACAGTTGGTTGGGATGAATTGGATAAATTGTCGGTCTAAAGTGTTTGCAGCAACGACAGCGGTATTACCAGCATGAGATCTAGGTTTACGATAACCCCGCTATGATTTAAGACAATTAGCTTTCATCAACCGATAGACCTGATTGATCCCGTAACTCTCACCAACATCTTTCAAATCACAGTGAATCTTGCGATAGCCAGATTCTAGCCAGAATTACCCAAAGAGTTGTTGCCGTTTCTTGGCAGTTTTACTGGTTGGTTGCTTTAACCTTTAACCATGCGTAATAATCACTGTGATGAACATCCAGAGTTGAACATAAACAACGGATCGGCTATATTTGCTGATTGTCCTGAATAAAGGCGTACCTCATTTGGACTGGCTTGCGAAGTACACCGCGGCCTTTTTTAATATGTCCCTTCCAATACGGCTATTGATACAGCTATTAAAACAGCAAAAACAAACGATAAAATATAAGCAATCACCTACTCAAAAAGCTCAACAACCAAAAGCCGTGAGCCAATTTGATTGCATGCCTTTAT